>DATCRS010000558.1:0-53468 GCA_036568845.1 Devosia sp.
TGCGCAGAGATGACGACAGTGGCTGGGAGAGGACAGTGCCCTACCCCTCAGCACTCGATCACGGACCGCTCAAAAAGCAAAACCCCGCTCCTTCTGGAACGGGGTCTCAGGTTCGCCGCAACTGCGAACGGAGAGCGGGGAGGCTCGGTGTTCAGGCGACGCTTTCTGCGAACACTTCGCTCTCGTCGGGCTCGCGCAGCACATAGCCGCGGCCCCAAACGGTCTCGATGTAGTTCTTGCCGCCGGTCGCCACCGAAAGCTTCTTGCGAAGCTTGCAGATGAAGACGTCGATGATCTTGAGTTCGGGCTCGTCCATCCCGCCATAGAGATGGTTGAGGAACATCTCCTTGGTGAGCGTCGTGCCCTTGCGGAGCGAGAGCAGCTCCAGCATCTGGTATTCCTTGCCGGTGAGGTGCACCCGGGTCCCGGTGACTTCCACCGTCTTGGTGTCGAGGTTCACCGTCAGGTCACCGGTCTGAATGACCGACTGCGCATGGCCCTTCGAGCGCCGGACGATGGCGTGGATGCGGGCCACCAGCTCGTCCTTGTGGAAGGGCTTGGTCATGTAGTCGTCGGCGCCAAAGCCGAGACCACGGACCTTGTCCTCGATGCCGGCGAGGCCGGAGAGGATCAGGATGGGAGTCTGCACCTTGGCGACACGTAGGGTGCGGAGCACCTCGTAGCCGCTCATGTCGGGCAGGTTCAGATCGAGGAGGATGATATCGTAATCGTAGAGTTTTCCGAGATCGACGCCCTCTTCACCGAGGTCCGTCGTGTACACGTTGAAACTCTCAGATTTGAGCATCAGTTCGATGCTCTGCGCTGTCGCGCTATCGTCCTCAATCAAGAGTACACGCATGCCATTCCCCTTAAACCGTTCCTAACTGGAACCGGCTGAAGCGTTTTTTCCAGCCTCAACCCTAACCGAACCCTACTGGATATGACTCAAACCTAAGCGCAATTAGTTAACAAAGTTTAATTCTGATCCGCAAGATGCAACGCATCCTACCACAGAGATATCTTAAGTCATTGATCTGGCTCAAAAAATCGTGTCAATTTGTGTTAAGAAAATACATTAAGATCGGCTTATAACCGACTCTCGTGACTCAGGGATTTGTAAGCTTTTGTGGGGGTATGGGGCTCGGACGCGGCAGGGGGCTGCGGAGCACGATTAAGACCCTTGGTTAACGCATTCCGCTTAACGTTGGGTTACCGTTGTCGGGTGCGATTCGACACGGAAGAGAGCGGTGAAAGCCCTTACAGCTGCCATTGACGCGATTGACGAGGTCGAGGTCTTCGGCCGAGTCAAGACCGTGCAGGGCCTGCTCATCGAGGTGGTCGGACCGGTGCGCGAGCTGCGCGTCGGCGGCCGCGTGCTGATCGAGACCACTGGCGGCGGCGAGCTCGCCTCCGAAATCATCGGCTTTCGCGACGGACACGCGCTCTGCCTCCCCTTCGGGCCTCTGACTGGCGTCCGGCTGGGCTGTCGTGCGGTGTTCCAGTCGACCGATGGCGCCGTCTATCCCTCGGACGCGTGGCTGGGGCGGGTGGTCAATGCCAATGGGGACGCCATTGACGGGCTTGGCCCCATCGCGCGTGGATCGCAGGCCTATCCGCTGCGTCAGCAGCCGCTGCCGGCCCATGCGCGCGCCCGCGTCGGCGCACCCATCGACCTGGGCGTGCGCACGCTCAACACCTTCACCACGATGTGCGACGGCCAGCGCATGGGCATCTTCGCCGGTTCGGGCGTCGGCAAGTCGGTGCTGATGTCGATGCTGGCCCGAAATGCCCAGGTCGACGTGGCCGTGATCGGCCTCATCGGCGAGCGCGGCCGCGAAGTGCAGGAGTTCATCACCGAGTATCTCGGTGAAGTCGGGCTGCGGCGCGCCATCGTCGTCGTCGCCACGTCTGACGAGGCTGCGCTGATGCGTCGCCAGGCTGCCTACCTCACGGTCGCCCTCTGCGAGTACTTCCGTGACCAGGGCCTCCGCGTGCTCTGCATGATGGACAGCCTGACGCGTTTTGCCATGGCGCAGCGCGAGATCGGCCTTGCGATCGGCGAGCCGCCGACGGCCAAAGGTTATCCCCCGACAGTCTTCACCGAACTCCCCAGATTGCTGGAAAGAGCGGGGCCCGGGCTCGTCAATTCGGGCTCCGTTACCGGTCTATTTACCGTTTTGGTCGAAGGTGATGATCACAATGAGCCTATTGCGGACGCCGTGCGCGGCATTCTCGATGGGCACATCGTAATGGAGCGCTCTATTGCCGAGCGGGGTCGTTACCCTGCCGTCAACGTGCTCCGGTCCATTTCGCGGACCATGCCCGGGTGCGTACCGGTCTCGTTCAGACCCACCCTCAGCAAGGCTCGCGAGCTCATGTCCATCTATTCGGACATGGAGGAACTGATCCGGCTGGGGGCTTACCGGAAGGGATCGGATCCTCAGGTGGACCGCGCGATCGCCATCAACCCTGCGCTGGAGGCTTTCCTCACGCAGCAACGGGAGGAGGTGACCTCGATCGCCGACGGGTACCAGATGCTCGAGGCGATCGTGGAGAAGGCGGGCGCGGACCAGAAGGGTGGCTGACTTGGTATGTAAGGAGTGCAAGTCATGAAGTCGCGGAGCGAGAGCCTCATCCGGCTCAAGAAGTTCCAGGTGGACGAGAAGCGCCGGCAGGTCACGCAGATCGAAATGATGATTGCGGACTTCGAGCGCATGGCGTCCGAGCTCGACCAGCAGATCGAAATCGAGCAGCAGAAGACCGGCATCTCCGATGTGGCGCACTTCGCCTATTCGACCTTTGCCAAGGCAGCGATCGCCCGTCGCGACAATCTCCTCGCCTCGGCGACCGACATGAAGGACAAGCTCGAGAGCGCACAGGATGCGCTCGCCGAAGCCGTCGAAGATTTGAAGAAGGTGGAGCTGCTCGACCAGCGCGAACACAGTCGCGAGCAGGCGGAGCAGGCCAAGGTCGAGCAGGCCGAGTTCGACGAGATCGCCCGCTACCGTCACATGCGCTCTTGAAGTAGCGCTTCAACTCCTTGCTCCAAATGAAAAAGGCCCGCCAAGCGGCGGGCCTTTCGTACCTGATGACGCGCAACCTTACGATTGCGTATTGGCGCCGACCACGATGCGCTGGGTATCGCGCTCGGCGGTATAGGTGTCCTTGTTGAAGGCGGGCGCCGCGTCCATCTGCTCGCGGGTAATGGGCAACACCAGCGAGCGGTTGTTGTTGGGGTCGGCGAGGAAGTCGAGATTCTCGAAGGCCACCGCCACCGGCTTGGTGCCGATGCCGAGGAAGCCGCCGAAATCAATGATGATCGCGTCGACCGATCCATCCTCGTTCAGCGCCAGGTCGCCGATCGTGCCGATATGCTCATCATTGGTGCCATAGACGTTCGTTCCGATCAGCTCTTCGGCGGTGAGCTGCGTCTCATCGAACTCGGTCAGTCCCTCGCGGTTCAGCCGGTCCATGGTCGTGGCACCGGCGGCCGGCGCCATGGCGTTGTCGGTCGAGCCAACCGCGCCGGTGGCCGTTTGGTCGGTCTGGTCAGCCGGAGCGGGTGTGGCAGCCGCGGTGTCCGTAGCCGGAGCGTTGGGATCGGCCGCTGGAGCCGGCGCAGTCGTCGCGGCGGTGTCGGTGGCAGGCGCGTTCGGATCGGCCGGGGCAGTCGTCGTTGCCGCAGCCGTATCAGTCGGCTGATCATCCTGCCATTCGAACGCCGGCGCCTCGTTCAGCGCTTCCTTGGTGGTCTCGAGGACGTAGCGCTCGGTGTTGTCGTCGGCGGTGACGAACTGCAACTGGTCCATCGGCACAGCGACGTTCTTCTCGCCGATGCCGAGGAAGCCGCCGACGCCGATGACGACGGCCTGGATGGAGCCGTCTTCGGCTACCACGAGATTGTTGATGTCGCCGATATGTTCGGCATCAGCGGCCTTTGAGGAATAGACCTGCTTGCCGATGATTTCCGTCGCAAGGTTGTCGCTGTCGGTTACGGTGTAGCTCAACGTGCCCGGGGCAGGCGTTGCGGTGGTGGCGGCGTTCTGCGCGACCGCGCCGCCGGTCAGCAGCAGGGCCAGCGCCGTTGTAGTCAGCAATGTCCGGATCATGGTAGTCTCCACAGGTTCTTCCGAAGGATGAACAGCCGTGTGGCGCGATGCTTACCGGGCAGCGCCGCACGGCCTCTATGCCTCGTTAACGCCGCATTTGGGCGTCTGTTCCCCAGCAAGACCAATGTCGGAATCAAAAAGGCCGGCCCTGTTCGGGTCCGGCCTTTTCCGCCTCCCAGCGGTTTATTGGGCAGCCTGACTGATGCGAAAGGGCCGCCTGATGAAACGACCATAGCGGAGTTTTGGGGGCGTACCAGCGCCGGCCGGGTTAACCGGTAAACGGCGCGTGAATTGGTTAAGCCGCTGGCCGGTTGATGGGGATGGGGGCGCCTGGGCCCGGCACGGTCCATTGCACCGAGCCGGCACTGCGCACCAGCCGATGAATGAAGCCGAGCTTTTCGATCACCACCGGCGTGAGGACGAAGGGATAGGCGTCGTGCTGGCCGACGGCGCGGTTGAGGTTGTTGATGAGCGAGGCCAGGGGGACCCAGTTCTCGATGAGTTCGTGAATGCCCTCGATGCGATAGGGATCGAAGTCGATCTTCGCGGTCAACTCCCCCTTGGCATCGAGCGCCGGCCGCATGCGGACACCAAAGGCCGAGGCCATCTCGGTGGTGTCGACGAGGTGCAGGTAGTGCGCCCAGCTCTCGGCAAAATCCTCCCAGGGATGGCAGGTCGCGTAGCCCGAAATGTATCGCGCCTGCCAATCGAGCGGCGCGCCGGTGGCATAGTAGCGCTGTAGGCACTCTTCATAGGGCTGTCTCTCATCGCCGAAGAGCTCCCGAAACTCTGGAATAGCAGAGCCGTTCTCCACGAGAATATCCCAATAGTGGTGGCCGACCTCGTGACGGAAGTGCCCCAGCAGCGTGCGATAGGGCTCGTTGAACTGGGTGCGCCGATATTCCCGCTGCGCGTCGTCGGCCTCGGCAAGCGGGATGGTGATGACGCCGCCGAGATGGCCGGTCATCACCGGTGCCGGTGAAAGGGCCTCGTTGAGGAAGCGGAAGCTCAACCCATGGACGCTGTCCTGCGACCGCGTCGCGAGCGGCAGCCTGAGGCGCAGCAGCGAGTAGATCAGGCGCTTCTTGGCCCGCTCGATCACCTGCCAGCGGATGAGGCTCTGCGCGTCCTCCATCGGCGGAATGATCTCGTTGTGCCGGCAGGCGCGGCAGTAGCGATCGCCGCTCGCCGCATCCACCAGCCAGTTGCAGGCGCCGAACTCGGCATTGGCGCAGAAGGCGAACCTGACGCCAGGCAGATGCGGCGCGTGCCACGTGCCGTTGTGATCATCCGCCTCGAGCGACACCAGCGCGTTGCTCTCGGGCTCGTAGCCCAGCCGATGGCCGCAATGCTCGCAGACGACGTTCTCGAAATAGAGCGCGTGTCCGCAGTGGTCACATCGGAAGAGTTTCATCGCGGGTCCACAATGACGCTCGCGGCACAATGCGCGAGCTGGCCGCGCGTTCCCGCATGCTAGATCGCGCCGATCGTCTTCAGCCGCACGCGGGGGTGAACTTCGTTCTGGCTCATCACCACCGTCTGTGGGCGGAACCGCTCGATGATGGCCCGCACATGCGGCCGGATCGAAGGCGAAGTGATGAGCACCGGCAACTCGCCGATCTGGGCGGCATTCTCAAAGCCCTGCTGTACGCCGACGATGAACTGCTGCAGCCGCGAGGGTGCCATGGCGAGATGCCGCTCCGGGCCGTCGCCGACCATGGCTTCGGCAAAATCGCGCTCCCATTGCGGCGAGAGGGTGAGCAGCGGCAGGTTGCCGTCCGGCCCGAGATTGGCGGCGCAGAGCTGGCGCGAGAGACGCGAGCGGACGTGCTCGGCGATCATCTGCGGCGTACGGCCGGGGCCGGCGACCTCGGCGATCCCTTCCAGAATGGTCGGCAGGTCGCGGATCGAGATGCGCTCGGCCAGCAGCGTCTGCAGCACGCGCTGGATGCCCGAGACGGTGATCTGGCTGGGCACGATGTCCTCGAGCAGTTTCTGCTGGTCCTTGCTCAGCCCGTTCAGCAGCGACTGCACATTGGCATAGGAGAGAAGGTCCGCGACATTGGCCTTCAGCACTTCGGTGAGGTGGGTGGAGATCACCGTCGAAGGGTCGATGATCGAGTAGCCGCGGATCTCGGCTTCGTCGCGCAATGCAGGGTCGATCCAGGTCGCCGGCAGGCCGAAGGTCGGCTCCGTGGTGTGGTGTCCGGGCAGGTTGATGTCCCGGCCCATAGGGTCCATCACCATCAGCTGGTTGGCATAGATCTGGCCATGGCCAGCTTCCACTTCCTTGATCTTGACCTTGTAGTCGTTGGGCTCGAGCTGCATGTTATCGAGGATGCGGACCGGCGGCATGATGAAGCCGAGCTCGGTGGCAAGCTGACGCCGCAGCGCCTTGATCTGCTCGGTCAGCCGGTCGGTGCCGCTGTCGTCTTCCTTCACCAGTGACAGCAGTCCGTAGCCCAGCTCCAGTTTCAGCTCGTCGATCTTGAGGCTGTCGGAGATCGGCGCCTCGTCCATCGGTGCACCAGGGGCACCCGGTGCGGTCTGCGCCTGCTTCACAGCGTCCATTACCGCCTGCTGGTCCTTGGCGGCCTTCTTCCGGCTCGACTTGAACGCGAGCCAGCCGACGCCACCTGCGAGCGTAAGGAAGGGGATGATCGGCATGCCCGGCAACAGAGCCAGCGCGGCAATCACGGCCGAAGACATGCCCAGGGCCTTCGGATAACCCGTGAACTGGGCGACCAGCGCCTTGTCGGCCGAACCAAGGACGCCGGCTTTTGAAACGAGGATACCCGCGGCGGTCGAAACGATCAGCGCTGGGATTTGGCTCACGAGGCCGTCGCCGATCGTGAGCAGCGTGTAGTTCGCGCCGGCTTCCTGGAACGACAGCCCCTCCTGCATCATGCCGATGATCATGCCGGCTATGACGTTGATGAAGGTGATGAGCAGGCCGGCGATGGCGTCGCCGCGCACGAACTTGGACGCACCGTCCATGTTGCCGAAGAAGGCACTCTCGGCTTCGAGGTTCTCGCGGCGTTTCTTGGCCGTGGCTTCGTCGATGAGGCCGGCGGAAAGATCCGCGTCGATCGCCATCTGCTTGCCGGGCATCGCGTCGAGGTTGAAGCGCGCCGCGACTTCGGCGATGCGGCCCGAGCCCTTGGTGATGACGATGAAGTTGACGATGATCAGGATGGCGAAGACGACGACGCCGATAATGAAGTTGCCGCGCGTCACGAAGAGCCCGAACGCCTCGATCACGTGACCGGCCGCGTCGGTGCCGTTGTGACCTTCAGAAAGGATCAGGCGGGTCGTCGCCAGGTTGAGCGCCAATCGCAGCATGGCCGCGATCAGCAGCACCGTCGGGAAGGACGAGAACTCCAGCGGCGCCTGGATGAAGAGCGCCGTCATCAGGATCAGCACCGAGAAGACGATCGAGATCGCCAGCAGCATGTCGAGCAGCAGCGGTGGCAGCGGCACGATGAGGATGACGATGATCGCCATCACGCCGAGGGCGAGGCCGATGTCGGTCGACCTCAGCGTGCGGCTGATCTGCCCCAAGCCGGGGAACTTGAAACCGGATGGCGATTGCCCAGGGGCGGAGAGGTCAGCCATAGATGCGCCTGACGGTCACTGATGAACCCCCTCCCTCGTTCCCTCCCCTCAAGGGGGAGGGAGGCGCCGACTGAGAGCCCCGATGTATCGCACCCCTCCCCCTTGAGGGGAGGGGGTGGGGGAGGGGGTTCATGAGTTGGTCCAATTGTTTCAAGCCGCCGTATGCCGCTGCTCACCCGGAGCGGGGACGTAGGTTCCCTCATCCGCATACTGGTTGAGCTTGTTGCGCAGTGTGCGGATCGAAATGCCGAGGATGTTGGCGGCATGGGTACGGTTGCCCAGCACGTGGTCGAGCGTATCGAGGATCAGGTCGCGCTCGACATCGGCCACGGTGCGGCCAACCAGCGTGCGGCTCATCGCTTCGGCTGCCTGCGCGACCTGGCCGGCGAGCGTTGCCTTGCTCGCCACTTCGGCCAATCCGGTTCCATCCGGCATCAGGATGGCCTCGGCACCGATGACCTCGCCGCCCGAGAGCAGCACGGCGCGGTGCAGCGTGTTCTCGAGCTCGCGCACGTTACCCGGCCACGGTGCCTTGAGCAGCGCGTCGCGGGCATCGAGGGAGAGCACCCGTCGGCCGAGACCGTTCGCCTTGGCGTATTTCTCAACGAAGTGCTCGGCCAGCGCGGCTATGTCGCCGGGGCGGTCGCGAAGCGGCGGGATCTTGAGGTTGACGACGTTGAGACGGAAGAGCAGGTCTTCGCGGAAGCTGCCCTCGCGCACCGCGTCGGCGAGGTTGCGGTTCGAGGTGGCGAGGACGCGGATGTCGACCGGTACCGGCTTGCTGCCGCCGACCCGGTCGATCAGCCGCTCCTGCAGCGCGCGCAGCAGCTTGGCCTGCAGCCGCACGTCCATCTCGGAGATTTCGTCGAGCAGCAGGGTGCCGCCGGACGCCTCCTCGAACTTGCCGATGCGGCGGGCGATGGCGCCGGTGAAGGCGCCCTTCTCGTGGCCGAACAGTTCGCTTTCCAGCAGGTTCTCGGGAATGGCGGCGCAGTTGATGGAAATGAAGGGGCGATTGGCGCGCTTGGAGCGCGCATGGATGTACTTCGCCATCACCTCCTTGCCGGTGCCGCTCTCGCCGGTGATCAGCACAGAGGCTTCGGAGGGTGCGATCTGGTCCGCAAGCTGGACGACCCGCGCCATGGCGGGATCGCGATAGAGGAACTCGCTCGACTCGCGCGCCACCGCGGCAATCACTGCCGCGATGAGCTCCGCGTCGGGCGGCAGGGGGATGTACTCCTTGGCCCCAGCCCGGATGGCGTTGACCGCCGCCGCCGCATTGGTCTCGGTACCGCAGGCGACGACTGGGATGTGGAAGCGCTCGGCGTCGAGCGCGGCGATGAGGCCCGGGATGTCGACCATCACGTCGACCAGCAGCAGGTCCGCGCCCTTGCCGGCGCGCAGGCTGGCCAGCGCGATTTCGATCGAGGGGGCATGCGCCACCTTTGCGCCGCCGTCCATGGCGAGCTTGGTGGCTTCGCTGAGCTGGCCTTCCAGGGCTCCGATGATGAGCAAACGCATTGGAGTCTCCTACGCTGCCTTGATGATTTCAGTCATGGTGACGCCGAGACGGCTCTCGACGAGGACGATCTCGCCGCGGGCAACGAGGCGGTCGTTGACGTAGATTTCGACGGCCTCGCCGACCTGTCGGTCGAGCTCGACCACCGTGCCGACGTCCATCTTGAGGAGTTGCGCGACCGGCACCTTGGTTCGGCCCAGCACCACCGAGATGCGGACGGGGACATCGAACACGGCCTCGAGATCCGCGGCGCTCTTCTCGCCCGGGGCGCCCCCGCTGTCGCGGACCTGCGCCGCCATTTCCTCAAAGGTCACGCCCTCGCCGGTGCTCATTGCTCAGTCTCCTCGGGACGCTCGGCGTCCGCAATGATCCCGCGGGCCGCGAGGAAGCTCGCGATGCGGGCATCGATCTGATTGGATATCGCGGCCATGTCGCGCACGAGGCCGCCATCGACCCATTCGAGACGGGCGTCGCCCAATGCGACGTCGTGGTCGCCCAACACCACCAGGCGGCCATTGAAGCCAGAAGTGGTCATGCGCACCTGCGCGATCTCCCGGACCTGGTCCGCAAGCTCGGGGTGGCAGCGAATGACCAGGTGGGGCACGCCCTCCAGCGAAGCCATGCACTCGGCGATCAGCGCTTCAATTTCGGCTGTAGGCTGATGCGCCAGCAGCGTGTTGGCGAGCTTGCGGGCGATGCTCGACGCCAGTCCCACTGCGTCGTTGAGGGTTTCGCGACGCGTGTCGTCGAGGCTTGCCGCCATGGCAGCGACGTGCTCGGCCAGATTGTTGGCAGCGGCACCGAGCTGCTTGGCGGCCTTGGCTGAAACGCTCTGCTCGCCCGCGGCGAAGCCCTCCGCATAACCCGCCGTGCGCGCGTCGGCGACCATGGTCGCGACGGCGCTCTCGTTGACCGTGGCGCCGTGCCCCTGGGGGTGGCCGAGGTCGAGATCGAAGCGGAACTTGGCAGGAGAAGCGAGGGACATCTTACGCGATCATCTCCTCGTTCGCCTTGGTTTTCTGGATGATGATCTCGCCCCTTGCGGCAAGATCCTTGGCGGTCGCCACCATCCGGCTCTGAGCCTCGTCCACGTCCTTGAGACGCACCGGGCCCATGGCTTCCATGTCTTCCTTCATCATCTTGCCGGCGCGGGCCGACATGTTGGAGAAGAAGCTTTCCTTGACCTGATCGTTGGCGCCCTTGAGCGCCAGCGCCACCTCGCGCTTCTCCATCCGGTTGAGCAGGGTCTGGATCGCGCTCTGCTCGAGCTTGGCGAGGTCCTCGAAGGTGAACATCAGCGCCTTGATGCGCTCGGCGCCCTCGCGGTTCGTCTCCTCGAGCGAGGTGATGAAACGGGCTTCGGTCTGGCGGTCGAAGGAGTTGAAGATTTCGGCCATCTGCTCATGGCTGTCGCGCCGCTTGGTGTGGCTGAGCGTGGACATGAACTCGGTACGCAAAGTCGTCTCGATCTTCTCGATGATTTCCTTCTGCACCGGCTCGAGCGCCAGCATGCGCTGCACGACGTCCATGGCGAGCTCCTCGGGCAGGGAGGCCAGCACCTTGCTCGCGTGCTCGGTGTCGATCTTGGAGAGAACGACGGCGATGGTCTGGGGGTACTCGTTCTTGAGGTAGCTCGCCAGTACGTCTTCCTGCACGTTGGAGAGCTTTTCCCACATGTTGCGGCCGGCGGGTCCGCGGATTTCCTCCATGATCGCATCGACGCGATCGGGTGGCAGGAACGAGAGCAGGAGCCGCTGCGTGGTGTCGGAGTTGCCGGCGATGGTGCCGTTGGCGGAGATGGAAACCACGAACTCGCCGAGCAGGTCGTCGAGCATGTTCTGGGTGATCGGGCCGAGCCGCACCATGGCGCGGGAGAGGAGGCGGATCTCCATCTCGTCGAGCTCCTGCAGGATCGGACGGCCGAAGTCCGGACCCAGCGCCAGGAGCAGCACGGCGGCCTTCTCGTCGCCGGTCAGCGCGCGAGACTGTGCATCGCCACCGACCACGAGCCGGTTGCTCTGCATCGCCGCTGGCGGAAGGCTGTTGATGTCTGCGGGTAGGGGTGCCATCGGACTGTTCTATGCTGCGCTCGAGAGCCAATCGCGGACGATCAAGGCGGCCTGCTTGGGGTTTTCTTCCACCAGGGCGCCAACGTTCCGAACGGTCTCGGCCTGGGCGGCGCCCGTCGACTTGGCCTCGTCGATCCACTCGGGGAGGCGCGGTGGCGCGGGCGCCTGCGGGATCTCGGCGGCGGCCAGGCCGGGTCCGCCGATCTCTGCGCTCACCGGCAGCGGCAGCGGCTTGGGCTCAGGAGCGAGCACTTTCTTCACCAGCGGACGCATGACGAAGAACACCAGTGCCAGCGCGATGAGCAGCGTCACCAGCATCTCGGCGCCGTTGATCAGGTCGTCGCGAGTGAAGTCGAAGAGGCCGGGTTCCGCAGTGCCCTGGCCGGTGAGGTCCGGGCGGGTGGCGAACTGCAGGTTGGCGATCTGCACCTGATCGCCGCGGGCTTCGTCGAAGCCGACGGCAGACCGGACGAGGGCGTTGATTTGGTCGAGCTCGGCCTGACCGCGCGGCGCGTAGACCTGGTTGCCATTGGCGTCGGTGGTGTAGACGCCATCGACCACCACGGCGATCGAGAGCCGCTTGATGCTGCCCCCTTCGGTCATCTGCGTCTCGGTGGTCTTGGAGATCTCGTAGTTGGTGGTCTCCTCGCTGGTCGAGCCCTGTTCGCTGGTGCCGCCGTCGCCAGCATTCTGCGATGCGCCCGGCAGCTCATTGGCGACGGTCACCTGGCCGCTGGTGCCGGGGCCGTTAGCCTGGTTGGCGAGTTCGCGCGTCTGCGTGGAACGGACGACCTGGCTTTCCGGATCGAAGGTTTCCGACGTGCGCGTCAGGCGGTTGAGGTCGAGTTCGGCCGAGACCTGCACGCGGGCCCGGCCGGAGCCAACGATGTTGGCGAGAAGGTCCTCGACCCGGGTGCGCAACCGGTTCTCGATGCCGAGCTGGCGCTCCTCGTTCTGGCTGGCGATCAGCCCCTCCACGCTGTCGCCTGCCCCGGACGCCAGCAGCCGGCCGGAATCGTCGATGATCGAAACGCGCGACGGCGTCAGCCCTTCGATAGCCGAGGCGACGAGATGCTGGATGGCGCGGATCTCGCCGGCAGACAGCTCGCCGCGCACGGCAACCACGATCGAGGCGGTCGGGTCCTTCTTCTCACGGCTGAACAGCGCGCGTTCCGGCAGCACCAGGTGCACGCGGGCGCTGCGGATGCGGGCCAGCGACGAAATGGTGCGCGAGAGCTCGCCTTCGAGCGCGCGGACATTGTTGATATTCTGCACGAAGCTCGTCGCGCCCAGCGTATTCTGGCTGTCGAAGATCTCGTAGCCGACCTGGCCGCGGGTCGGCAGGCCGTTCTCGGCGAGGTTCATGCGAACCGTCGTGATCTGGTCGCGTGGGACCAGGATGCTCTCGCCATCACCCCGCAATTCGTAGGGGATGTTCTGCGACTGCAGTTCGGTCACGATGGCCGAGGAGTCTTCGAGGCTCAACCCGGTGTAGAGCGGCGCCATGGACGGGGTGGAGGCACGCATGATGAGGAAGGCGAAAAAGCCGAGCATCAGCACCGCCACCACGGCCATGGCGGCGATCCGCACCAGCCCGAGGCGGTTGATGAATTGCAGCAGACTATCCACGCGGCACCCGGTCCAAGAATCCCTTGTGGCCGCAACGTGCCGACCACCCCCATAGGCAAAAATTACCTAGCGGATGGTAAAGAAGGTATTAACAAACCCTTGCAGAATGCGAACGATCGGCACTTCCTGCCGGGTAGGGTGAAGGAACTCATAACAAATGGAAAAACTGAAAGTTCTGGGCCGCATCACCTCGATCAACGTACGCAAGGTGCTTTGGGCCGCCGACGAGATGGGTGTCGACTACGAGCGGGAGGACTGGGGTCTGCCGGTGCGCAATCCGAACGTGCCCGAGTTCCTCGCCCTCAATCCCAATGCGCAGGTGCCGGTGATCGTCGATGGCGGCTATGTCCTGTGGGAGAGTAACGCCATCATCAGCTATCTCGCCCGGCAGCACCGCTCCGGCCTGATGCCGACGGATGCCCAGGGGCAGGGTCTGGTCGAACAGTGGCTCTACTGGCAACTGGGCGAGCTCAACCCGACCTGGATGTACGCCGTCAACGCGCTGTTGCGGAAGAACCCCGCATTCGGCGATCAGGCGCGCGTTCAGGATTCCATCGCCAAATGGACGGCGAAGATGGAAATCCTCGAGGGGCAACTCCAACGTACTGGTGCCTATGTCTGCGGTGAACGGCTGACGCTCGCCGACCTTGCGCTGGCGCTCTCGATCCACCGCTGGGTCTCGACGCCGTTCGAGCGCAAGGAGCTGCCGGCCGTGGCGCGCTACTATGCCGAGATGAAGGCCCGCGCCGCCGGCGCGCCCTATATGGGCCCGGCAACACCCTGACGAAACAAGCCCGCCGCGGCAGTGCCGTGGCGGGCTCGAAACTCTCGAATGCCGACTTCTGTCAGCCTTCGCGGTAGTGCTGGATCCAGGTCGTGCGCAGCCCGGCAAGACCATGCTTGTCGATGGCGGCCTGCCAGTTGAGGAACTCGTCGACGCTCAGCGTATAGCGGGCGCAGGCCTCTTCTAGGCTCAACAACCCACCGCGAACGGCAGCGACAACCTCGGCCTTCCTACGGATCACCCAGCGCCGCGTATTCTTGGGCGGCAGGTCTGCGATCGTCAGCGGACTTCCGTCCGGGCCGATCACGTATTTAACGCGAGGACGCATTGGTACGGTCATTACTCATTACTCAAACTGACCACTGCTTGAGGCTAGCCCAACGCGCTTAAAATTGGGTGAAGCGAAAGCTTACAAGCAGTTAAGAGCGGACCAGCGCGGTTCGACTTGTCTAGGCCGAAGGCAGGGTGGCGCGAGAGCTTGGCCGGGGATAGCTTCCGCCGGCGCTTATGGAGGGCCAGCATGGCCAAGGACTTTCCTTCGCTCACGCCGCATCATCGCGACTTCATCGCCCGGCAGCACATGTTCTTTACGGCCACGGCCGCTGCTGGTACGCGGGTCAATATCTCGCCGCGCTCGACCGACTACTTTCGCGTCGCCGGCGACAACGCCGCCTGCTATCTCGACCGCACCGGCAGCGGCAACGAGACCTCGGCGCATCTGCTGGCTGATGGCCGGATGACGATCATGTTCTGTGCGGTTGACGGTCCTCCGCTGATCCTGCGGCTCTACGGACGGGGCCATGTCATCCACCGAGACACGGAACGGTATGCCGAGCTGCTCGCCGCTCTATTCGACGGTCGGGAGCCGCTGGGTGCGCGGCAGATCGTCTGGCTCGATTTCGACCTGGTGAAGACGTCCTGCGGTTATGGCGTTCCGCTCTTCGACTATCAGGGCGAACGGGACACGATGGACCGCTGGGCCGAAGCGAAGGGCCCAGAGGGCATCGAGGCCTACTGGCGCGAAAAGAACGTGGTGAGCATTGATGGCCTGCCCACGGGCATGCCAGTGGAGTGAGAGGCCGCGATACTCCTGCCTCTCCTCCCGTGCGGGGGAGATAGCGATTTCTTGGCCTTAGCGAAGCTAAGCCTTAGAAATCGCAAGAGAGGGGCACGCGATGGTCAAGCATCCACCGGTTGATCGCACTTTTGCAAGATCGATGCGCACCAATGCAACTGATGCGGAGCGCCGGCTTTGGAGCATGCTGCGCGGCGGCAGACTCGAGGGATTGAAGTTCAAGCGGCAGGTTCCGCTCGACGGCTACGTGCTCGACTTCGTTTGTTTTGAGAAGCGGCTGATTGTTGAGGCGGACGGCGGTCAGCATTCGGAGTCCGTGCACGATGCTCAGCGCGATCGCCACTTTGCGACGCAGGGGTTCACGACCCTTAGGTTCTGGAACACCGATATTCTGACGAACCCTGATGGGGTCTGGGCAGAGATCAGGAGAGTTGTGAAAGGTTGAAGCATCCCGCGCCCCTCTCTTGCGATTTCCAAGGGCTTAGTCCTCGCGAAAGAGCTCGGTCTAAACCCAGGAAATCGCTTTCTCCCCCGCAAGGGAGGAGAGGGTGCGTATCTCGGTATCTCAGTCGTCCCTCTCTCCCCTTGCGGGAGAGAAAGCGAGGCCTTGGACTTAGCTCTTGCTAAGTCCCTAGCCGAGCAAGAGAGGGGCTCGGGATGGCACCGCGTATCCCTGGCTCGCGCTAGCTAAGCTGCCGCCGTCGTCTCGCGCACCGAGAGAACGGATGACAGGTTCACCCGCGCCGCGTCACCCACGATCAGCACCGGTTCATTGCCCGAGAAGTCGACCCCGGTCACCTGGCCGCTCATCTCGGTCGCCACGTTCACCATCTTGCCGCTGGCGTTGCGCGCCTGGATGTTGATCGAGTAGGTGCCGTTCAGGCGCGCGCGTCCGTCGTTGCCAATGCCGTCCCAGGTGAAGACGCTTTCGCCCGATCCGACATTGCCCTGCTTGGTGAAGACGACGTTACCCGAGGAGTCCTTGACGGTGACGTCGATGGTGGCGGCCTCGTCCACGGCGAAGTGCCATTGCGCAACCCCGTTTGCCAGCTCGCTGCGGACGCCCGAGGCGGTGATGGTCTTGCCGATATAGTTCACTGCTGAGGACTGGCTCGCGTTCTGGTTGGCGAGCATCATCGCTTCCAGGAACTGGTTGGTCTTCAGCTGTTGTTCGACGCCCGTGAACTGCACCAGCTGCTGGGTGAACTGGTTGGTGTCCAGTGGGTCGAGCGGGTTCTGGTTCTTGAGCTGCGTGGTGAGAATTTGCAGGAACGTATCGAAATTGTCGGCAATCGTCTGACGCGACGAGCCAAGTGCGCTCGACGAATTGTTGGTGCTGCCAACGCCGCTGACGGCCATGGGTAACCTCCTAAACGAACAAGTTCACGCCGCTGGCCGTGGCCAAGCCGCGATACTGGGTGGTGGTTGAAGCGATTTCCGGCACCTCGTCCGCATCGGCCGCCCGCGATGCAAACGGCGACCCGCTGCCGTTGTGCTGCTGCTGTTGCCCCTGCCCATCACGCGCAAAGGGGTTCTGGCGCAGAGAGAATTCGAGATTGGTCTTGCCGCCGTCGAGGCCGGCCTGCGCCAGCGCCTTTTCCAACGAGCGCTGGTCGCGTTGCATCAGGTCGAGGGTTTCGGCGCGCTCCACCGTCATCCGTGCGTGCACATTGCCGTCGCCGTCGACATGCATGCGGACATCGATCCGGCCGAGCTCGGGCGGATCGAGGCGGATCTGGAACCGGGTGTTGCCGTGGTTGAACTGCCGCACGACCTCGAAGGCGACCTGCGGCACGTTGATCTGCTGCACCGGCGCCTGGTAGGCAGCGTGCACGGACTTGGGCGCGACGACGCCAAGCTCTGATTTGACCTGGGCAGCGGCCTGCGTCGGCGGTTGCTGCTGGACGGGCTCGGTCTTCTCGCTGCGGGCTTCGGCGAGATGGGCGGCAAACGTACCGCGATCCCGTACCTTGGGTTCGGCATCCATGCGCTCTGCCGGCCTGGAGTCCTTGGCGACGAGCACGTTGTCCACCGGCGTTTCCTCCGGCTCGGCCTTCTCGACCGGCACGGACTCCACTGCTCCCTTGGGGGTGTCCGCGGCCTGCTTGGGTGGCACAATCACGGCTGCCGGTGCAGGCAGCGCAGGGACAGTGAAGAGCTGCGGCGCGGGCGGGGGATTGGCCGGCTTCGCATCGGCCTTGGCCGTGGCCAGCAGGTCGATGTCGGCGCTGTCGAGGTTCGCGGTCAGCTTGGCCAGAGCCTCGGTGTCGACACGGTTTTCGACGATCTTCTGCACGATCGCTTCAATCTTGGCGCCGAGCTCGGGAGAACGCGCGGCAAGCTTGCGGGCGACCTCGGTGAGTTTTTCGACCAGCTTGCCGAGCGGCGTATCCGGATCGATCTCCGCTACTTCGTCCGTTTGCGCAGTGGCGCCGGCTTCAGCCTTGCCGTCTCCCTCGACCTGCGGTGGTGTCGTGGCCTGCTCGACCGCCTCGGCGAACTTGGCGGCGAGGTCGACCGTCGGCTTGGTGTCTGCTTCGACGGGGACGAGGGTGACCCCCTGCGGCAGCGGGTCGTTCTCGACCGGGAGGTCCGCCTCGAGCTCGCCCGAAGCAGAGATCGCCAGGTTCCCGCTGGCGGCCGCCGCGAGCACGGGGTCGATAGCAGGCGGTGTGGGCAGGGTGATTCCGAGAAGACCCGCGATATCGTCCAGCGCCTCGGAGAGCTTCTTATGCAAAGCCGGGTCGACCGGTTCGCCATTCTCGGTTGCATCGTCGATAGCGGCCAGCGCCGACACCAGATCATCGATCAGTTGCTCGCCATCAAGAGCCGGGGCCTGCTCGTCGACAGGCGCCGCAACAGGCGCTTCCACCGCCGGCAGCTGCGTGGTGAGCGCGGTCTCGGCCGCCACACCCAGATTGGCGAGCATGTCGAGTCCGCCTTTGCCTCTGGCGTCCGGGGCGACCTCGCCCTGCCGTTGCAGGCCAGGCGGCAGCGCGGTGCCCTGCGCGAGCAGGCCAAGCAACGCATCGAGGAAGCCGAGCGGGCTATCGCCTCCGGTAGCTGCTGTGGCGGCGGCTCCGCCACTGACGATGCCGTTGCCCGGGGCGACTGGGCTGAACCCTACTGCGGTGGACACGATACGAGAACCTCAGAGGACACATAGATCCGCCAAGCTTGTCGCAAGGGTCGTGCCAATTTGCTTTTATGAATGGAATCAAC
The DNA here is from genome assembly GCA_036568845.1 of Devosia sp. Lineage (GTDB taxonomy): Bacteria > Pseudomonadota > Alphaproteobacteria > Rhizobiales > Devosiaceae > Devosia_A. The sequence continues at coordinate 18,023 of DATCRS010000558.1, forward strand.
TGTTTGGTGCTTCAGAGGTGTGCCCGCTCCGACACAAGGACGGCAATTTCGAACCTCACCCGGCAACAAATGCCGACCTGGGTCGTTCCCGCGACGGACCTCCCTGCGAGGGGCAGGTCCACGCATGGGGTCGAACACTTCCCCGACGTAGGGCTCGGCGTTCCAGTATCGCCCGAAGAGGTGTGGGAGCGGGGAAGGGGACTGTTCACCCGGCCATCGAGAACCAAGCTAGGAGAAACAGACATGCGTCTTTCCCTCACCCTTGCAGCTCCGTTTCTGGTGCTGCTTGCTTCTGGTGGTGCGCAGGCTGCGGCCTCGCCCGAGCAGATCAACAGCGTCCTCGCCAGTTGCCCCGCGGATGCAGCCGCCGGAACCTGCACAAGTGCCGTCAGCAGCTTCGCCAACGGGTTGACGGATGCCGATCGCGACAGCGATCTGCTCAATCTCGCCAACTCGCTGGCGGCGCAGGCATCCGGATCGCAGGTCGATCCCGACGCGTGCGTGGAGATCAAGGCCGGCATCGATGCAGCGGCGGATGCGGCTTCGACGAGCGCTCAGGGCCAGATTACCGCGGTGGGTGACCCTCTTTGCGGCGATCTCGACGCTTCGGCTACCGGCTCGGTCGCTCCGGCCGAAAGCTTCGCGGCGCCGCAGTCGCTCGTCGATAGTGCCAACGACCTCTAGGGCGCACTTCCATCGACCACATCTCTCGCAACAGCCGCTGGTTCTGCCGGCGGCTGTTGCCGTTCTGCGCCACAGGGTGTAGTGAGCCCGCCATCCGTAGGACCTTGACCCCTTCTGGATGAGAGACATGTTGAATTCGCTTGATATCCCCAAGCGCCCCGAAGACACGCGCGTCGTCGTCGCGATGTCCGGCGGCGTCGACAGCTCGGTGGTGGCCGGACTCCTCGCCCGCGAAGGCTACGACGTCGTGGGCGTCACCCTGCAGCTTTACGATCACGGCGAGGCCACGCACCGCAAGGGCGCCTGCTGCGCCGGGCAGGTCATTCACGATGCGCGTCGCGTCGCCGCCAAGCTCGGCATCCCGCATTACGTTCTCGACTACGAAGAGCGCTTCAAGAATGCCGTGATGGAACCCTTCGCCAATGCCTATCGGCAGGGCGAAACGCCAGTGCCCTGCATCGCCTGCAACCAGTCGGTGAAGTTCGTCGACCTGATGGAGGTCGCGCGGGATCTCGGGGCCGACGTCCTCGCCACCGGCCACTATGTGCAGAGCAAACTCGTCGACGGTCGGCGGCGGCTGTTCCGCCCGGTCGATGCCTCACGCGACCAGAGCTACTTCCTTTTCGCCACCACGCAGGCCCAGCTCGACTTCCTGCGCTTCCCGCTCGGCGGCATGACCAAGTCGGAGGTCCGTGCGCTTGCCGCCGAGTTCGGGCTCGAGATCGCGGCCAAGCCCGATAGCCAGGACATCTGCTTCGTGCCGCAGGGCAAGTACGCCGACGTCATCCGCAAGATGCATCCCGAGGCACACGCGGGCGGCGAGATCGTCCACCTCGACGGCCGCGTCCTCGGCCGGCACGATGGCATCGTCAATTTCACCGTCGGCCAGCGCAAGGGCATCGGCATCGCCACCGGCGAGCCGCTCTATGTGGTCAAGCTCGAGCACAAGACTGGTCGCGTCGTCGTCGGCCCGCGCGAGGCGCTGATGACGCGCACCGTCCGGCTGCGTGACGTCAACTGGCTGGGTGAGGGCGCACTGGCTCATTTGGCCGCCGGAAACGGCTATCCGGTCGAGATCAAGGTCCGTTCCACGCGTCCACCCTGTTCAGGTGTCGTTCATCTCAGTGGCGAAAGCGTGTTCGTGACCCTCTCGGACGGCGAATACGGCATCTCTTCGGGCCAGGCCTGCGTGTTCTACGCCGACGAATCCGAGACCACCGAAGTGCTCGGCGGCGGCTTTATTGCCGAGGCTGTTCCGCAGGCGTTGGTGGCGTAGTGGCGGCTTCCTTGAGCTGCTGGTAGTTACTGAGGCCACCCATAAGTGCCGACAGCGTATAGACAATCAGCAGCACGCCCATGACGAGGATCACGATCCGTCCGGGTGTGAGCTTCCACGGGCTCAGCGGTTTTTCTTCCATGCGCTCGCTCTACCACAAAAAACCCTGAATCACCGCCCCAAGCATATCCCCGCGGGCGGCGTCTCATCGATAAGATGTTTCGCGAAATGACAGAGGGGTCGGAATTTTCGGGGGCCATGGCCGCGTTCCTTGACCAATCGGCACTGGCGGACGAGCCGGCGCCCGACTCGAGCCTGGCGCTGCTGGCGGCGCGCGGGGACCGCGCCGCATTCGGCCAACTCATTGAGCGGCATTACGAATACATCTTCCGCATCGCCTGCAAATGGAGCGGCAAGCGGTCCGATGCCGAGGACATTGCGCAGGACGTCTGCATCAAGCTCGCCACTGCCATACGAAGTTTTGACGGCCGTGCCGCCTTTACCAGCTGGCTCTACAAGGTCACCCTCAATGCCGTCCGCGACATGCAGCGGGCACGCTCGCGCCGCGGCAAAAATATCGACCGCTATGCCGTGGTGGCGCCGGACGAGGAATTGCCGGACCAGGAAGACTCGACCGCAATGAAGGAAATCTGGGCGGCGGTCCGGCAGTTGCCCGAGCAGCAGCGCGACGCCGTGCTCCTCGTCTATGCCGAGGACATGAGCCATGCCCAGGCGGGGGAGATCATGGGGTGCGAGGAAACCACGGTTTCCTGGCACATACACGAAGCGAAAAAGACCCTGCGAGGTCTGCTATGAGCCACGACGACTTCGACAACAAGCTCAGCGGGCTCAGCAACGCCCGGCTGCCCGCCCCCTCGGAGGCGGCCCGTCGTCGCGCGCTCGATGCCGCCATGCTGGCCTTCGACGAGGCCGAGGCGAAAAAAACTTCCGAGGTCGCCCAAGGAGAAGGTTTCTGGTCGCGTCTCAGGTCCATCGTTCCAAACAGGAGTTGGATCATGGACACGCGTATCACCCTCGGGCTGGGCACTGCCGCAGTGGCGCTTCTGCTACTGCCGCTGGGGTACCAGCTCTATACGTCCACCGCGATCACGCCGCTCAGCACCGGTCCCGTCGTCGATCACCCCGTCGAGGCCGAAACGCGGCAGCAAGAGCCCGCTCCCGGGCTCGAAGCCCAGCAGAACATCGCCACCGAACAGCGCCTGCGCGATGAGGCCGATGGCTGGGTCGTGACGCTCACCGAAGACGTCAACGGTACCAACACACAGCAGCCACCCGTTGTGACAATGGAGCTGCCCAAGCCGGCAGCCGCACCGCAGCAGCAAGCCGATCTCGACAGGGAGGCCGGCGTAATGGCGCAGAAGTCAGTCGCCCCTAGCTCGACCGCGATCGGCCGCACGACCGCCGTTCCGATGGCCGCCGAGTCCGCAGCTGGCGCGATGGCCCCCGGCGACGCGCTGGTCATGCCGGCACCCGAGCCGATGATGGTGGCGCCGACCGAGCCATCCGGCGATGTCTTCACCGAGTTCAAGGAAAGCCCGGTGAAGATCGTCAAGGAAGAGCCGGTCTCGACCTTCTCGATCGACGTCGACACCGCCTCCTATTCTTATGTCCGGCGCGCCCTCACCGAGGGTTGGATGCCCGAGCCCGATGCCGTGCGCATCGAGGAGATGATCAACTACTTCAACTACGACTATGCCGGTCCGGACTCTGCCGAGACGCCGTTCAAGGCAACGATGCAGATCTATCCGACGCCTTGGAACCCTAAGACGCAACTCCTTCAGATCGGCATCAAGGGCTACGTGCCGCCGGTGACGGAAGACAAGGCGTCCAACCTCGTCTTCCTGCTCGACACCTCGGGCTCGATGGACGAGCCGGACAAGCTGCCGCTCCTCAAACGCGCCTTCGGCCTGCTCGTCGACCAACTTGGCGCCAACGACACAGTGTCGATCGTCGCCTATGCGGGTTCCGCCGGCGTCGTGCTCGAACCCACCAAGGCGAGCGACAAGGCTAAGATCCTCACCGCACTCGAGAACCTCGCGGCTGGCGGTTCCACGGCCGGCGCCGAGGGGATCGAACTCGCCTATCGCCTCGCTGAACAGAATAAGGTCGCAGGCGGCATCAACCGCGTGATCCTCGCGACGGACGGCGACTTCAATGTCGGCATCGACGATCCCGAGGATTTGAAGACCTTCATCAAGGGCAAGCGCGACGAGGGCGTGTTCCTCTCGGTGCTCGGCTTCGGCCAGGGCAACCTTGGCGACGACACGATGCAGGCGCTGGCGCAGAACGGCAACGGCAACGCCAGCTACATCGACAGCTTCAAGGAAGCCCAGAAAGTGCTGGTCCAGGAGATGGGCGGCACGCTCGAAACCATCGCCAAGGACGTGAAGATCCAGGTCGAATTCAATCCAGCCGCCGTCGCTGAATACCGCCTGGTCGGCTACGAGACCCGTGCGCTCAACCGCGAGGACTTCAACAACGATAAGGTCGATGCCGGCGACATCGGCGCCGGCCACACAGTGACCGCGATCTATGAGATCACGCCGGTCGGCTCCGGCGCCGAGCTCAACGACCCGCTGCGTTATGGCACCGATACGCCGGCAGCCGCGGTGCTGCCGAGCGACGAGATCGGGTTCTTGAAGATGCGCTACAAGGCGCCAGAGGGGGCGACTTCGCAGCTCATCGAAACTCCGATTACGAAGTCGCTTGCAGTCTCGACCATCGAGCAGGCCTCCGACGACGCTCGCTGGGCGGCCGCCGTTGCCGCTTTCGGGCAGAAGCTCAAGGGCTCGAACTACGGCGAAATGAGCTACGCGGACATCAAGGCCCTCGCCCAGGGTGCGCGTGGCACCGACGAGAACGGCTATCGCGCCGAGTTCATGCAGCTCATCAACTCGGCCGAGATCATCGACACGCGCAATTAGCGCCTCCGGATAGGAGGCGCCGCACAACCCGCCCCCCGCAGGCGTCCTCCTTGGGCGCGGGCCCGTCGTCACGGGTCCGCGCTCCCGTGTTGTTCACGGCCGTGTGTTGCCCACCGGGCAACTGCTTTGCATCCGGTATCGTTCGGCTCGGATGCATAAAGCTGTCGACAGCGCTGAGAAGACCACCGGCAGGCTGCTCGGCGTCGATGTGGCGCGGGCCCTGGCCCTCATCGGCATGCTGATGGTCCATTTCGGTCCAAAGGGCGAAACCGACTTGCTCGGTCGCCTCTACGCCCTGCCACATGGGCGCGCATCCATCCTTTTCGTCCTCGTCGCCGGCATAGGCGTTTCACTGCTGGGGGCGAGGCCAGAGACACGCAGCGATGCCAGGCTGCGGCTCTTCTGCTTTGCGCTTTTCCTTTCGCCGCTGGGCCTCGCGCTCGAAGTTCTTGACCATCCGGTGGCCGTGATCCTGCATCACTATGCGGTCTTCTACGTCCTCGGCATCGCCGCCATGGGACTCCCCACCCGGGTTCTCGGCTGGGTGGCCGGCGTGACGAGCATGGCTGGTCCGCTGGCCTTCTACGCCGGACTGATGATTGCGCCGAAGCTCTTTGCTCGCGAGAGCGCCGAACTCGGTGACTCACTGGTTTCCATCTTCTCCGCCCTTCTCTTCACCGGCCCCTATCCGCTGATCGTCTGGAGTGCGCCGCTGCTGTGGGGGATGTGGATCGGACGGCAGAATCTTCGCGATCCGCATGTCCGGCGTCGGATGATCTGGGTCGGCGCCCTGGTTGCAATCGTGGCGATCGCCGCATCGGAGATGCTGTTCGGCTTTTTTGGCGAGCCGGCAGGCAACACGGACTGGCGCTTCGTTTTCGCACATACCGCGCACAGCGAGATGCCGCTCTGGCTCATCGGCGGCACCGGCGCCGCCATCTTTGCGTTCGGACTCATCATGGAGGTTTCAGCGCGTTGGACGAGGCTCATTGGGCTGCTCGCCATGCTGGGCCAGATGGCGCTCACCGTCTATGTCGCGCAAGTGTTGTTGCTAACGGCTGCAGGACCGCAGCTACGGCAGGATGAGGCTCTCGCTGCTACCATCGTGGTTGGTCTACTCACCATGGTTGCCACTGTCTTTGCCGTGATCTGGCGGCGTTATCAGCGACGCGGCCCGGTCGAGCGCCTCATGCATGCGGTTTGGGAAGCGGCCGATGCGATCTGGCCCGCCCGCCCGCTACCCGCGAGGCGAGACCTCGACCGGACACGCGGTCGCGTAGCCTGACATTCAATCCCAACACCTGCGCAACCTCCGAGTGGAGACAATCATTGCGATAGTGATGGGCAGAATAGGAGACGACCGTGCGTATGGTCTCAGAGCCAGCGGTCCGCAGTGGCCGGCAGGTGAAGCAAGAACGCCAACCCGAGGTGCTGGAAGAGATCAAGTCACTCGCCGATGCCCGGGCGGCGGTACAGGGCTGTACCCGCTGTCCGCTCTACAAGTTCGCCACCCAGGCGGTTTTCGGGCAGGGGCCCGCCCATGCCGAGGTGATGTTCGTCGGCGAACAGCCGGGCGACCAGGAAGACCTGCAGGGGAAGCCGTTCGTTGGACCGGCCGGCCAGGTGTTCGACCGCGCGATGGAGAAGATCGGCTGGGACCGCCGCAAGGTCTACGTCACCAACGCCGTCAAGCATTTCAAGTTCGTACCGCGCGGCAAGCGCCGCATCCATCAGCGGCCGGATGCCGGCGAGATCCAGGCCTGCCGCTTCTGGCTCAATCTGGAGCGCGAGTTCGTGGCGCCGAAGGTCATCGTAGCCATGGGTGCGACAGCGGTTCGCGGCGTGCTGGGCAAAGTGGCGACGATATCGTCGCTACGCGGGCATCCTACGGAACTTGAAGACGGCACGCTGGTCCTCGCGACCGTGCATCCATCGTACCTGCTCCGCATGCGGGACCGCGGGGCGGCGGCCTTGGAGCGGAAGCGGTTCGAGGATGACCTGAAGCTGGCCGCCAGGCTCGCCGAAACGCCGAAGCGACCTCACTGATCGGTGCTGAAGCAAGTCCGTGTCAGGCGGCGGGTGGCCGGCTCGCGTCGTCCAGTACGTCGAGAAGCTCCTTGGAGTGCAGGACGTGCCGCCGCACCCCGTCGAAGAATCCGCGCAGCAGGTAGCCCAGAGCTTCCGGGGCCAGGCTGGGTTGTCCGCCCGCGAGGAGCAGTAACTCCTGCTGCACTTCTTCGGCCGAGCATAGGTCAGCGACCTGCTGCAGGCGCAGCTTCTCGATGAGGTCCTGATGGCCATGGCGAGACTTGGCTAGCACCTGCGGAAACAGCAGCTTCTCCTCGGCCGCCTGCACCGCCTCCATAGTCTCCGGCAGGGTTTTCGCAACCGACCTGCAGGCCTGCGGGTCGACCCGATCCGGCAAAGAGTCGGCAATCCTCTCGAGCTCGTTGCAGAGCGCGACCTGGCGGTCATAGGCATCCTGCAGAATGGGGATCTGCATGCGACTTCTCCTCGGCATGCAGCACCATCGGGCAAGTCAGGGCGACCGCTCGTTGATGTGGATCAATGAGGGAGCGTTCTGGGAGACATTGATCCCGGTCAAGGTCAGAACGCCGACATGACGGCAGATGGGGGCAGGAGACCGTCAATGACAGCGAACCTCGTCGACCGCTACGCCAGGCCCGTGCCGCGCTACACCAGCTACCCCACTGCGCCGCAGTTCGGGCCAGAGGTGAACGGCGCGACGTATGAAAGCTGGCTGCGGGATGTCGAACCTGGGTCCACCCTCTCGCTCTATCTCCACATACCATTCTGCGACCGGCTGTGCTGGTTCTGCGGCTGTCACACCAAGCAGGTGCTTCGATACGATCCGATCGCGGCCTATCTCGGCTCGCTCCATCGGGAGATCGAACTGGTGTCGTCGCATCTTGGTGATCGGGCAACGGTCACGGCCATCCATCTGGGTGGCGGCTCCCCGTCCATGCTGGCCCCGGACGACATGGCCAGTCTGGGGGGGCTCCTGCGCCGGCGCTTCAACGTGTCGCCGAGTGCGGAGATCAGCATCGAGATCGATCCCAACGACATGAACGACGGCCGCTACGACGGCATGGCGGCGCTCGGTGTCACCCGCGCCAGCATCGGGGTGCAGGATTTCGATCATCAGGTGCAGGTCGCCATCAACCGCACCCAGACCTTCGAGCAGACGGCTGCTGTTGTCCAAAGGATGCGCGCCGACGGCGTCAGGTCCGTCAATCTGGACGTGCTATACGGGCTGCCGCACCAGACGATCGACAAGCTCAGTGCCACGATCGAGCAGGCGCTCAGCCTCGAGCCCGACCGGCTGGCGCTCTTCGGCTATGCGCATGTGCCTTGGATGAAAACGCATCAGCGCATGATCGATGAGACCGCGCTTCCCGGTACGCAAAGGAGGTTCGAGCAGGCTCGGTCGGCCGCGGCGACGATCGTGGCAGCCGGGTACATGCCGATCGGCATCGACCATTTTGCCAAACCCTCCGACAGCCTGGCGCGAGCTGCCCGCTCCGGTCGGCTACACCGCAACTTCCAGGGCTACACAACCGACGACGCGGTATCGCTGATCGGACTGGGGGCGTCTTCGATCGGGCAACTCCTGCAGGGCTACGTGCAGAACATCACCCCTACAGGTGAGTATCGAAAGGCTGTTGATCAGGGGATCCTGCCCACAGCCCGCGGGATCGCTCTTACGACCGAAGACAAGGCGCGAGCCTTCGTTATCGAGCGGCTGATGTGCGACTTTGCGGTTTCTCTGCCGGTGATCTCCGAGCGCTTCCCCGAGCATGCTGCCGCCATCATTGAAGAGATGCGGACGGCGGTATCTGTCGACCAGGACGGAATCGTCGAGCTGCAGAACGACGTATTCGCGCTGACGCCGACAGGCAGGCCATTCGTGCGATCGGTCGCAGCGGGTTTCGACACCTATCTGCAGCGCGGCGAGGTGCGTTACAGCATCGCCGTCTAGCCGCGGGCTGCCCAGCCAAATAGCCAACCCGTTCGCCAGCTGGCCGACGGGTTGCTTGTACTTGCCACCGCGGGCCAGCATCTGCGGCCTCTGCTCCGGAGGAGAACCGCGACCGGCCCCCTGGAGATTGATCTGGATCAACGCGCGCGAGCGGGCCTTCCGCAAAGCATGCCCACGTATCGATCTGGCGCGGGGGCCAACTTGCGACATCTCAACTGGTTCATCATTCTAGTAGCGGGAGCGTTCTTGACGTTTGCTCTCTCTGCACTCGGGCAAGATGCCCCCTTCCGCACGCATATGGGTCTGCTGACTATCGTGCTCGGACTCGGGGCAATTGTTGTCGCACGGCTGCCCCAGCGGCCTGCCGCTCTCGCAGGTGACGGGGATAGCGTCTACTTCGACGCGCCGATCCGCGTCGGTTCGATTCTTACCCTGTTCTGGGGCTGTGTCGGCTTTCTGGTCGGGGTCGTGATCGCATTACAGCTCGCCTGGCCGGAGCTCAATTTCGGGCCGTGGTTCAACTTTGGCCGGATGCGGCCACTGCATACGTCGGCAGTCGTCTTCGCGTTCGGCGGCACTGCGTTGATCACGACGAGCTTCTATGTCGTGCAGCGCACGTCCAAGGCCCGGCTGCTCAGCGAGGGCCTCGCCTGGTTCGTCTTTTGGGGCTACCAGCTGTTCATCGTCATGGCGGCGACGGGCTACCTGCTGGGCATCACGCAAAGCCGCGAATATGCCGAGCCTGAGTGGTACACGGACCTCTGGCTGACCATCGTCTGGGTCGGATACCTGGTGCTGTTCCTGGGCACGATCCTGAAGCGGAAGGAGCCACATATCTATGTGGCGAACTGGTTCTACCTCGCCTTCATCGTGACCATCGCACTGCTGCACGTGGTCAATAATCTCTCGATGCCGGTGAGCTTCCTCGGCGCCAAGAGCTACTCGCTCTTTTCGGGCGTGCAGGACGCGCTGACGCAATGGTGGTACGGCCACAACGCCGTGGGCTTCTTCCTCACTGCCGGCTTCCTGGGCATGATGTACTACTACATGCCCAAGCAGGCCGAGCGGCCGGTCTACAGCTATCGCCTCTCCATCATCCACTTCTGGGCCCTGATCTTCCTCTATATCTGGGCCGGCCCGCACCACCTGCACTACACGGCGCTGCCCGACTGGGCGCAGACGCTGGGCATGGTGTTCTCGATCATGCTCTGGATGCCTAGCTGGGGCGGTATGATCAACGGTCTCATGACCTTGCGCGGTGCCTGGGACAAGGTTCGCACCGATCCGATCATCCGCATGATGGTGATTGCCGTCGCCTTCTACGGCATGTCGACCTTCGAAGGCCCGGTGATGTCGATCAAGTCGGTGAACGGGCTCAGCCACTACACCGACTGGACTATCGGCCACGTGCACTCGGGTGCGCTGGGCTGGGTCGGCATGATTTCGTTTGCTGCGGTCTACTTCATGGTGCCGCGTCTGTGGGGACGCAAGCAGCTCTACTCGCCACGCATGGTGAACTGGCACTTCTGGCTCGCAACGGTCGGCATCGTGATCTACGCCGCCGTCATGTGGGTCAGCGGCATCACCCAGGGCCTGATGTGGCGCGAGTATGACGATCAGGGCTTCCTGGTCTACTCGTTCGCCGAAACCGTCGCGGCGCTCCACCCCTACTACATCGCACGTGCCTTCGGCGGCGCCCTCTACCTCACGGGTGGACTGGTGATGGCCTACAACATCTGGATGACCATTCGCGGCAAGGTTCGCGATGAGCGTCCGATGGTCACCGCCGTGCTGCAGCCGGCCGAATAGGAGAGAGCACTCATGGGCATTCTGGATAAACACGGCGTCATCGAACGCAACGCCACCCTGCTGCTGACGCTCTCCCTGGTCGTCGTCTGCATTGGCGGCATCGTCGAGGTGGCGCCGCTCTTCTACCTCCAGAACACCATCGAGAAGGTGGAGGGCATGCGGCCCTACACCCCTCTCGAGCTGGCGGGACGCGACATCTACGTGCGGGAGGGCTGCTATGTCTGCCATAGCCAGATGATCCGCCCGTTCCGCGACGAGGTCGAACGTTACGGGCACTACTCGCTGGCGGCGGAGTCCATGTACGACCATCCGTTCCAGTGGGGCTCGAAGCGCAGCGGGCCGGACCTCGCCCGCGTCGGGGGACGGTACTCCGACGAATGGCATGTCGAGCATCTCACCAACCCGCAGTCGCTGGTGCCGGAATCGATCATGCCGCGCTACGGCTTCCTGTCCCAGACCGTACTCGACACCGGCAACATTGCCAGCAACCTCAAGGCCAATGCCACGGTGGGTGTTCCCTATAGTCCAGACGCCATCACCCACGCTCAGGCCGACCTCGTGGCGCAGGCGACCCCGGATGCCGACACCTCCGGTCTACTCGAACGCTACGCAAACGTTCGCACCGAGGACTTCGACGGTGACCCGAGCCGGATCACCGAAATGGATGCGCTCGTCGCCTATCTGCAGATGCTTGGCACGCTGGTCGACTTTTCGACCTACGACGCCAAGGCGAACTACCGCTGAGGAGTCCTGAATGGAGACCGTCCACTACGACATGCTCCGGCACTTCGCTGATAGCTGGGGCCTTCTCTACATGATGGCGATCTTCCTCACCGTCGTCTTCATGATCGTGCGGCCCGGCGCCCGTGCAAGTGCGGAAGCCGCTGCCCGTATTCCGCTCGAGGACAACGAACCCCGGAGCGACCGGAAATGACGGACAAGCACATCGACGAAACCACGGGCACCGCAACGACCGGACATGAGTGGGATGGCATCAAGGAGCTGAACACGCCGCTCCCGCGCTGGTGGCTCTGGACGTTCTACGGCACCATCGTTTGGGCGATCGCCTACACGATCGCATTTCCCGCCTGGCCGATGATCTCATCGGCAACAACGGGCCTGCTCGGCTATTCGAGCCGGGCCGCTCTCGACACCGACCTCGCAGCCGCCCAGGCGGCCCAGGGTGATCTTGTCGCTCAGGTCGCAGCGACGCCTGTGGCGGACATCCTCACCGACGAGAACCTGCGGCGTTTTGCCAGCGCTGGCGGCAAGTCACTGTTCAAAGTCTACTGCAGCCAATGTCATGGCACCGGCGCAACCGGCTCCACCGGCTATCCCAACCTCAATGACGACGAGTGGGTGTGGGGCGGCAGCATCGACGAGATCTACACCACGATCACCCATGGCTCGCGATCGCCGACAGATCCCGACACACACTATAACATCATGCCGAACTTTGGCGCCGATGGCACGCTGAGCAGCGAGCAAATCGATGTCGTCGCCAGGCAGGTTGCGTCGCTCTCTGGCATCGAAGGCGGCCTAGCCAGCGATGAGGGCGCGCAGCTCTTCGCCGAGAACTGTGCCGCGTGTCACGGCGAGACGGGTGAGGGCATGATCGAGGTCGGCGGTCCCTCGCTCAACGACCAGATCTGGCTCTACCAGGGCACGCTCGATGCCCTCAAGGCGCAGATCACGGCTCCGCGGCACGGCGTGATGCCGGCCTGGGGCACTCGTCTGGGCGACACGGCGGTGAAGGAACTCGCCGTTTACGTTCACGGACTTGGCGGCGGCCAGTAGCCACTACCGTCGCCGAAGGGGGAGGGGAGCGACCGCAAGCGCTCCCCTCTTCTCACATTGACCTGGATCAACGCCGCTGCCGCCCCGCAAGGCCATCGTCGAGCCAACGAAAGTGAGACTATCCATGCTTGCGGAACCTCCAGTCACTGAGCGCTATGATGTCGAGGCGGTGAACTCGGCGAAGAAACGCCAGCCGCTCTACGCGCCGCGAAAGAAGATCTTTCCGAAGCGTGCGAGCGGCCAGTTCCGCCGCTTCAAGTGGCTGGTTATGCTCGTCACGCTCACCATCTACTACGTCACCCCGTGGATCCGCTGGGATCGCGGCCCATTCGCACCGGACCAGGCGGTACTCGTCGACCTTGCCAATCGACGCTTCTACTTCTTCATGATCGAGATCTGGCCGCAGGAATTCTACTACGTCGCCGGTATGCTGGTGATGGCGGGCATCGGCCTCTTCCTCATCACCTCGACCGTCGGCCGTGCCTGGTGCGGCTATGCCTGTCCCCAAACCGTATGGGTCGATCTGTTCCTCGTGGTCGAGAGGGCGATAGAAGGCGAGCGGAACGCACGCATCAAACTCGAGGCAGCGCCCTGGACCTTCGACAAGATTTCGAAACGCGTCACCAAGCACGCTATCTGGATCGTCATCGGTATTGCCACCGGTGGTGCCTGGATATTCTACTTTGCCGACGCCCCGACGTTGCTCGCCGACGTGGTGACGCTGCAAGCTCCGCTCGTTGCCTATTTCACCATCGCTCTCCTGACGGCCACGACCTACACGTTCGGCGGTCTGATGCGCGAGCAGGTCTGCACCTATATGTGCCCCTGGCCGCGCATTCAGGGGGCGATGCTCGACGAGCACTCGCTGACGGTTACCTATAACGACTGGCGGGGCGAGCCCCGCAGTCGGCACGCCAAGAAGGCTGCTGCCGAGGGAAAGCCCGTCGGGGACTGCGTCGATTGCAACGCCTGCGTCGTGGTCTGCCCGATGGGCATCGATATTCGCGACGGGCAACAGCTCGAGTGCATCACCTGCGCGCTCTGCATCGATGCCTGCGACGACGTGATGGTTAAGCTCGGCAAGGAAGGGGGCCTCATCTCCTACGCCACGCTCAACGACTACAATGACAATATGCGGCTCTCGATGGGCGATGGCCGAAAGGTGAATCCCGCCAATGTACGCGACCACGTAACCGGCAAGCTGGTCGACGCCGTCAGGCATACCAGCTGGCGGTCAATCGTGCGGCCACGGAGCGTCGTCTACTTCTTAGTCTGGGGCACTATCGGTCTCGCCATGCTGACGGTGCTGTCGCTGCGCTCGCCGCTCTCGGTCAATGTCCTGCACGACCGCAACCCGATCTATGTACAGCTCAAGGACGGGTCGATCCGCAACGGCTACGACGTCAAGATCCTCAACATGACGCCGGCGCCCCGCACCGTGGACCTGCGGCTCGAGGGACTGCCGGGGGCCGAGATCTCGCTCGCCGACGATGGCACGCAGACCATGCAGGCGGTCCAACTCGCGCTCGAGCCCGACGAGGTGCTGCCGGTGCGCCTCTATGTTCGCGTCGGGCCCGACGTCGAACTCGAGGCCAAGCGGAAGTTCAGCATTGTCGTCACCTCCGAGGACGGCAGTGTCACCAGCACGACCGAGGCCACGTTCGAGGGACCGGAGGGGCGGCAATGAGCGCTCAGGCAAAGGAATTCACTGGCCGCCACATGTGGCTCGTCTTTGGCGGGTTCTTCGGCGTGATCATTGCGGTGAACGTCGGCATGGCGGTCGTCGCTTCCACCAGCTGGACAGGGCTCGTGGTACAAAACTCCTATGTCGCCAGCCAGGAGTTCGAGGACAAGCGCCTCGCGCACGAGGCCCAGCGGGCGGCCGGATGGCAGACCAGGTTCGACTATGAACCGGGCGTTGCGACGCTCGTGGTTGTCGATGGCACAGGCGGCCCGGTGGATCTCGGCCAAGTGACGCTAAAGGTCAACCGTCCGGTCGGCGGCCATGACGATCAGACCGTCGTCCTCGGTCGTGCGGCTGGCGGTGGATATCAGGCGCCCCTGACGCTGGCCGCAGGTGTCTGGGACGCGTTGGTCGAGGCCCCTGATACGCCGAAGGGTTCCTTCGAGCTCCATGAACGCTTCACCGCGGAGGCTGCAAAGTGACCTGCTGCCCACCCGGAGAGCATGCGGTCGTCGATCCTGAGGCCGACGCGATCGAGACGGACGGCGCCGCACTGCTCGCGTTGAGCCGGCGTCTCGGGGACGGCACCCGCCAGCTCGAGTTCGCGGTCCCGGACGCACACTGCGCGGCATGCATCCGCTCCATCGAAACCGGCCTTGCGGAGCTGTCGCTGGTGCAGTCCGCCCGCGTGAACCTTACGCGCCGTCGCGTGCGGGTGGTGTTCGATCCGGCGCGTGGCAGCGCCGCCGAACTGGCGCCTGCCATCCGGGCCAGCGGTTATCACACCTATGTCCTCGACCCGAGCCAGGACGACAGCGGCGATCCTGTGCTGCGCGAGCTCATCAAGGCGCTCGGTGTCGCGGGCTTCGCTGCCGGCAACATCATGCTGTTCTCCGTCTCGGTCTGGGCTGGCGCGGACGAGGCAACGCGGGACCTCTTTCACTGGATATCTGCGGTCATCGCCTTGCCGGCTGTCTTCTACTCCGGGCGCATCTTCTTCCGGTCTGCCTGGCGCGCACTGCAGGTCGGAAAAACCAACATGGACGTGCCGATTTCGATCGGCGTCATCCTGGCCACGGCGCTCAGCCTGTTCGAGACCGTCAACTCCGGCGAGCATGCCTATTTCGACGCGTCCACGACGCTGCTTTTCTTCCTTCTTGCCGGACGTACCCTAGATCACCTGATGCGTGAGCGGGCACGGAGCGCGATTACAAACCTGGCCCGACTACAGCCGCGGGGCGCCACGCGGGTTCACGACGACGGACGACGCGAATATCTGCGCCTCGACGAAGTCGCTCCCGGGATGGTGCTGGAGCTCAAGGCCGGCGACCGGGTGCCTGTCGATGCCATCGTCCTGGGCGACGGCGCGGTGTTCGACTATTCGATCATCTCGGGTGAGGCCGCACCGCATTCGATATCCGTCGGCGGCACTGTCGTATCAGGCGCCGCGAACCTCTTCGGCCTCCTCACCCTCAGGGCGGAGAAGGCCTCGACCGATTCCTTCCTTGCCCGCATGGCGGCGATGATGGAGGCGGCCGAACACGCTCGCACACGGCCTCGCCGCATCGCCGACCGGGCCGCCGCTCTCTACGCGCCGGTGGTTCACACCATCGCTATCTCGACGTTTCTCGGATGGGGTCTCCTCACTGGGGACTGGCATGCAGCCCTGCTCAACGCCGTGGCCGTGCTCATCATCACCTGTCCCTGCGCACTCGCACTTGCGGTGCCAATCGTCCACGTCGTCGCGGCGGGAAGGCTGTTCGAGCGCGGCATCCTGATGAAGGACGGCGCGGCCCTCGAGCGGATCGCAGAGATCGACCGCGTCGCGTTCGACAAGACCGGCACTCTGACCCTCGGCCGGCCCCGGCTGGTCGCACGCGAGGACGATCCGCGCAGCGCCGGTATTGCCGCGGCTCTGGCCCTTTCGAGCACCCATCCGCTTTCGCGCGAACTTGCCGCGGGGCTGGGTGCCCCGGCATCGATCGCCGGACCGATCAAGGAGAGCCCCGGCCACGGCGTGGAGGCGACGATCGAAGGTGCCAATTGGCGTCTCGGTAGTGCTGCCTGGTGCGGCGTGCTGGCGGGTGACGACGCGCGGTTCTCGGAAGTGTGGCTTAGCCGCGATGGTGTTGTGCAGGCTCTCTATCGCTTCGAAGACACGTTGCGCAGCGACGCGCCGCAGACGGTCCGCGAGCTAGGAAAGATGAGCCTTCCCGTGCGGCTGCTTTCCGGCGACCGTGCCGGTGTGGTGCGGTCGGTGGCTGCGGCCGCCGGTATCACCGATGCGCACGGTGAACTGCTGCCGGAAGAGAAGGTCACCGCCGTCGGCGACGGCCGCACGCTGATGGTCGGTGACGGTGTCAACGATGCACCGGCGCTGCGGGCCGCCTATGTCTCGATGGCGCCGGCCACCGCTGCCGATATAGGGCGCAGCGCGGCCGACTTCGTCTTCACGGGCGAAAGGCTGGCTGTCATTCCCTTCGCCATAGCGACCGCGAAACGCGCCGCATCGATCGTCAATCAGAACCTCGTCATCGCCATCGGCTACAATGCCGTGGCCGTGCCCTTGGCAATCGCCGGCCAGGTGACGCCGCTCATCGCGGCAGTGGCGATGTCGACATCGTCGCTGATCGTGGTCGCCAATGCGCTGCGGTTGCGATTGAAGGGTAGTGCTCCCACGGCACGAGGCATCCTGAAGGAGACCTACGCATGACCGGTCTTCTGGTCTTGATCCCCATCGCCGTGGCCATGGGACTTGCCGCCCTCGTGGCATTCCTCTGGGCGCTCCGGTCTGGCCAGTACGAGGACCTCGAGGGCGCCTCGCAGCGCATCTTCGACGAGGACATGCCTTAGGCGACCAGCAGCGCTACGCGAGCTCGCTCTGGCCGGCACGGCGCCGGAGGCGTTCGAGGTCGGGCACAACGACGTGGCGGTGGCTCGTGACGATGATCACCCCATCCTCGCGAAGCTTGCTGATCTGCCGGGACACGGTTTCGATCGTGAGACCAAGAAAATCGGCCATGTCGGCACGGATGAGCGGCAGGTCGAAGGTGACGGCGCTATCCTTGCCGGCATCGGCGCGCCGGTTCCTGAGGGCGAACAGCAGCAGGATGCTGGCGACGCGCTCGGGTGCAGTCTTCCGCCCCAGCGTGACCATCCACTCGCGCGCATCGTCCAACTCCTGCAGTGACCGGCGGAGCAGGAAGTCCTTGAGTGCCGAGCTTTCGGCGACGGCACTCTCGAGGATGCTCTTGGGCATCCGGCAGAGCTCGATTTCCGAGACTGCTTCTGCGGTGGTGGGATTTTCGGACGAATAGAGCCGCCCCAGAAGATCGGAGGCGAACTGCAGCCCAACGAGCTGCTGGCGTCCATCCTGCAGAAGCCGCGTCAGCTTGATCACGCCCTCGACAACCATGGCGTAGCCGGCACTGGTATCGGTTTCTGACGCCAGCGTTTCGCCCGCCTGGTGGTGGGAGTGACGGGTGTGCTGCGCGAAGGCGATGAGTTGCTCGGGCGTCAGGTGGGCGCAGATGCCCGTCTGCCGCACGCTGCACGACACGCACTGATGCGGAATCGTGTCAGTGGTTGCGATGACTTCGAGCATATTGGCCTCCGTGACGTGAGCCACATCATAGGGAGGCCTTCTCTCTAGCTCTTGAGGTAGATCAAGGGTTAGTCCGGTTGTTGTCGCACCCCACGCGGCACTTCACCGCATGCCTTTGTCCCGGCCATAGAGCAGCAGCATGCCGACGATGACGACGCCGAAAGCGATCTGGCGGACGGCTTCGGCAGAAACGGTGATGCCGAACTGGGCGAAGATGTTCTGCGGCTGGACGACCGAAAGGATCGACTGCAGGAGCGTGATGAGGATCACCCCGGCGACGGTGCCGAGATAGGTGCCGCGGCCACCCAGCACATTGGCGCCGCCCAAGACGACCGCCGCGATTGCGGGCAACAGATAGGGGTCGCCCATCGCCTGGTAGGAGCGGTTGGCCCAGCCCGAGAGCAGGATCCCGGTGGCCGCCGCGCAGGCGCCCGAGATGATGAAGCAGATCAGCACCACGCGCTTGGCGTCGACGCCGGATAGATAGACCGCCTTCTCCTTGTTGCCGACAGCGTAGATGCGGCGGCCGAGCGTCGTCCGCGTGAGCATGAACACGGTGATGGCGCCCACAGCGATCCATAGCAGCAGGGGATTGGGGATACCTGGGATGAGGCGTCCCACGGCGAGCTCGCGCATGATGGGGAGGGCGTCTTCGGGTGGAGCGAAACCGCCGGTGTGGTAGACCATCAGGCCCTGCGCCACGGCGTTGACGCCCAGCGTGAAGATCATCGAGGGCGCGCGCAGATAGGCGACGCCGAGACCGTTCACCAGCCCCACCGCCATACCGCAGAGGATGCCGAACGGGATGGCGAACCACTCGGCGCCTGCGCCGAAGAAACCGGTGGCAGCCGTCGCCATCATGCCGCCGATGCCGATCGTCCAGGGGATGCTGAGATCGATATGGCCGAGGAGGATGATCAGCATCATACCCGTCGCGACGATCCCGAGGAACGAGGCGATCTGCAGCTGTTGGACGAGGTAGTCGATGGAGAGGAAGCTCGGCTGGGCGATGGCGCCCACGAGCAGCAGCGCGATGCTGCAGCCGAAGGCGATCACCGTCGCCTTGTCAGGCCTGAATTGCGTGAGCGTAGCCGACGCCATAGCGGGTTCCCTTAGCGATAGAGATCGACCTTGTTCTTGATGCGCAGAAGCCGCAGCGAGCCGATGCAGACGGCCAACAGCAGCACGACGCCCACGAAAAGAGGCTGCAGCACGGGGTTGATGTCGAAAACGATCAGGAGGTCGCCGACCGTGCGCATGACGAAGGCACCGAAGATCGAGCCGATGACGCTCCCGACACCTCCAAACAGCGACGTGCCGCCGATCACGACGGCGGCGATCGAGTTGAGCGTGTAGTCGTTGCCGATCTGTACCTTGGCAGCGCCCGAATAGGTGAGGAAGGTGAGCATCAGCCCCGCTATCGAAGATAGCAGGCCGGAGAGCGCGTAGGCGAGGATCTTGGCCCGCGCGATGGGGACGCCCGACATATAAGCGGCTTGCTCCGATGAGCCGATGGCAAACGCCGCCCGGCCGAGGATCGAACGCTTGTAGGGTATCCAGATGACGAGGACGACGGCGACCAGCACCATCACGGAAACCGGGACGTTGAAGAAAGAGCGCGTCATGAAGTCGGCGAGCTCGAAGTTGACCGAGCCGCCCGGTTGCGGGCGAAGCACGACGGCGGCGCCGAAATAGACGGCGCTGGTCGCGAGCGTCACGATAATGGGCTGGAGCCGACCATAGACCACGATCACGCCGTTGATGGTGCCGCACAACAGCCCTACCAGCAGCACGCCGACGACGCCGATCGCCGTCATCAGCGGGTCGCCGTTGACGATCACCGAGGCCAGACAGTTGGTGAGAAGGAAGATCATGCCCACCGACAGATCGAGGCCTCCGGTGAGAACCGGGATGGTCTGTGCCATCGCCACGAGCGCGAGCAGCGCTCCCTTGTTGGCGGCAGTGTTGATGATGTTGGCGGTAAGGCCGACTTCCTGCTTCCAGCCGTAGAGGCCAAACATCACGACAAAGATCGCGATCGCCAGCAGGATGCCGCGCTGCGCCGAGATGAAATAGGTCATTGACTGCCAGCGGCGTTGCCCCTGGTCGATGGCTGCGATCTCGCTCACGCTTGTGCTCCCGCAAGGGTATGAGTTGCAGTGTGGACTGTCGCCCCGGGCGCAACGTTGAGCGCCGCCGCCACCAGGTTCCTCTCGGTTATCTCGGCCCCCTCGAGCGTCCGGCTGACGCGTCCGTCATACATGACGAGCACGCGGTCGCAGCAGCCCACGAGCTCGTCGTAGTCGGTCGAGTAGTAGACGATGCCGACGCCGGTTTCGGCGAGCCGCGCGAGCAGCTGGTAGAACTCCTGCTTGGTGCCCACATCGATGCCGCGCGTGGGATCGTTGAGGAGGATGATGCGGGGCTTGGTCATCAGCCACTTGCCGATCACCACCTTCTGCTGGTTGCCACCCGAAAGCGCCGCGACCGGCCCGTCCAC
The DNA here is from genome assembly GCA_036568845.1 of Devosia sp. Taxonomy (GTDB): domain Bacteria; phylum Pseudomonadota; class Alphaproteobacteria; order Rhizobiales; family Devosiaceae; genus Devosia_A. The sequence goes on from DATCRS010000558.1 coordinate 38,322, forward strand.
ACCGTCTGCCTTGATCGACAGCAGCTTGACGATGGCATCGATCTCCTTGTCCTCGGCCGCCTTGTCGACGATGCCGAAACGCGAGAACTTCTCCATTGCCGCAAACGACAGATTGGCGCGCACCGACATGGGCAGCATCAGCCCTTCGTTCTTGCGATCCTCCGGAATCAGCGCCATGCCGATGCCTGCCGCTTTCGCCTGGCGAGGGCTCGAAAGCCTTACGCGGTTGCCGTCGACCTCCACCGTGCCGCTGAGGCCGACCAGCGTGCCGAAGAGCGCGAGCAGCAGCTGGCGCTGCCCCTGTCCATCGAGACCGCCAAGTCCGACGACCTCGCCGGGCCGCACCTCGAGATCAATGCCTTTGAGCTGGTTGCCCCAAGTGAGGCCAGTTGTGCGCAGCACGGGCGCGACATTCTTTGGCTTGGGCGACCGCTCGGGGAAGACGTTCTTGTATTCGCGGCCGATCATCAGCTCGACGATCGCATCGTCGCTTTTGGTGCGCGCCTCGAACGACTCGACGAACCGCCCGTTGCGGAACACCGTGCAGTCGTCGGCGAGCTCGGCCACCTCGTGCATGCGATGCGAGATGTAGATGATCGCAAGGCCCTCGTCGCGAAGCTGCTTGAGCATGGTGAAGACCCGCGCCACATCGGCGGCGGTGAGCGCCGAAGTCGCTTCGTCGAGAATCAAGATCTTGGGGTTGCGGGCCAGCGCCTTGGCGATCTCGACGATCTGCCTGCGGCTCAGCGGCAGGTCGCCCACCGGCGCCATCGGATGGATGTCGGCGCCGCCGACACGCGCCAGGAGCCTTTCGGCGAAGCGGTACTGCTCGGCCGTATCGATGAAGCCGAACCGCTTGGGCGGATTGGTGATGGCGATATTGTCGGCAACCGTCAGGTCGGGCAGCAGCGACAGTTCCTGGAAGATGCACGCGATGCCAGCATTGTTGGCCGCGTGCGGCGAGGCAAACTGCATCGACTGGCCGTCGATCAGGATCGATCCGGCATCGGGCTTGACCACGCCCGAGAGCACCTTGATCAGCGTCGACTTGCCTGCGCCATTCTCGCCAAGTAGCGCATGGATACGTCCGCGCTCGGCGGTGAACTGCACGTCCTGCAGCGCCCGAACGCCGCCATAGGACTTGAAAATATTCTCCATGCGCAGCAGCGGCGTCATGCCGTCGGCGTTCATCGCTAGGAGTCCTCCCCCGAAGACAGAGCGCCACGGATGGACCGGCCACCCGCGGCGCCATTGGTGACGACTATAGGCTAGTTGTTCTCACCCGTCTGGCCGGCAATCTCTTCCACGGTAAAGCCGATATTGCAGGCCGGGAAGTTGTTGCCGGTGAAGAGGCTCCCCGGCAGGTCCGGGAAGGCCTGCTCGCCCACCTTATAGGGCGAGAACGAGATCGAGGTCGGAAGCGCGATCACCTGCGGGATAACCTCGCCCTTGAGCGCGGCGATTGCCGTCTTGATCGTGACGGCCGACTGGGCTGGGCCAGTACCGCCGGATTGGCAGCGCATGCCCTTGTCGTGGTTCTCGTTGCAGAGCAGGCGGAAGGCATTCTCGTCCTCGCCCGACATCGGCACGATGAACTTGCCAGCGTCCAGCATGGCCTGCGCCGCGCCCTGCGAGCCGCCTTCGACATAGATGCCGTCGAACATGCCGCCCGCCGCGATGGCGTCGGCGGTCACCTTCTGCCCGTCGCCCGGGGCCCAGTTTCCCACCACCTCGGTCACGTTGACCTTGCGGCCACCCGCGGCCAAGGCTTCGGCGAAGCCGGTCGCACGAGCTATATCCACCGGCTGGCCGGCCGGACCGCGCACGAACAGGAAGTTCGCAGGATCGGCAGTGGTTTCCTTGAGCAGGAACTCGCCGGCGGTGCGGCCAAGGCCGACCTGGTCGACATTGATCTGGATGTTCATGGGATCGTCGATGACATTGTCGAAAGACAACAGCACGACGCCCGCATCGTTGGCCTTGCGAACGACGCCGCCGAACGCCGACGAATTGTTGGCATTGACGATGACCGCGTCGAAGCCCTGGTCGATGAAGTTGTTGGCGGCCGCGATCTGGGCGGCGATATCCTCGCCCACCGAGACCACCTTGAACTCCTTGATCTCCTTGGCGACCTCCGGCTGCTCGGCATACGCCTTGGCCACCTTGATCATCTGCACGCGCCAGTCATTGGCGATGAAGCCGTTGACCAGGGCGATGCGGTAGGGACCAGGCTTTGCAGGGTATTTGAAGAACTTGGTGTCGGCCGCCCACGGCTTGAAGCATTCGGGATCGGCGCCGGGCCCCGCGACGATTTCGGGCGCAGCAACGGACGGGGCTGATGCAAGAGCGACGAAGAGACCCGCCGCCACACTCAGTGCAAGGTTCGATAACGTAGTCGACTTCACGGTACATTCCTCCCTTGGTTCAGGGGGAGGAGCAATCCCTCGCACCGGTGCCGTTCTCCCGACAGCACCACGCACGCCGACGTCGCACAGCGGCGGCGCCAATCTCTCTCCCCTGTGGGGCACGCTAACAGAGATGAAAGCGCTGTCAATTGCCTTTGAAAGCGCTATCATCAACTCTCGGCAAATACGCCGCAGTGGTGTCGGCGACCGCCAGGAGGTACACAATCGACGTGACTCGGGGGCGTTGTTGAGCAGAAATCGTCGTGCGACTTTGTCCGATGTGGCGCGCGCCGCCGGCGTCAGCCCGGTCACAGTCTCGCGCGTCATTCGCCAGCCCGGCATGGTCTCGGAAAACCTCCGGCAGCGCGTGTCCGATGCCGTAGCGGAACTGCAGTACATTCCCAATCACCTGGCGAGTGCGCTGGCTTCCACGCGCACGAACATCGTCGGCGTCATCGTGCCCTCGCTCACCAACGGCGTCTTCGATGACTACGTCGGCGCGATCGAGGACGTGCTGAATCCAGCCGGCTTCCAGGTGCTGGTGCTCAACGTGCGCTATTCCGAGATCGAAGAAGAGCGCGCGATCCAGGCGCTGATGGGCTATCACCCGGAAGCGATGATCGTCGCGGGAGTCGATCAGACCGATCGCGCGCGGCAACTGCTCAAAACCTCAGGCGTGCCCGTCGTCCAGACGATGGACGTCACCGACGACCCCATCGACCTCAACATCGGCCTCGATCATGCCGAGGCCGGCGCCGCGGCGGTTCGCTACCTTCATGGCCTGGGCCACACGCGCATCGCGCACCTCACAGCGCGCGGCGACCCTCGCGCGCGTCGTCGACATGGCGGCTACCTTCGGCAGATGCAGGCGCTCGGCCTTTCTACCGACGGTCTCGTGCAGAGCCTGCCGCGAATTTCCGATGTCGCCATGGGTAGTGAGCTCTTCTCGAACATCCTCGCCGAAGTGCCCGATGTTACGGCCGTCTTCACCTGCAATGACGACCTCGCGTTGGGCACGCTGTTCGAATGCCAGCGGCGCGGTCTGCGAGTGCCGGAGGACGTGGCGATCGTCGGTTTCAACGATCTCGACTTTTGCGTCGCGTCAGTACCGCCGCTTACGTCCGTCTCCACCGAACGGCGCACGATGGGAACCTGGGCAGCCCAGTCGATCCTCGAGATCATCCGTGGCTCCGGCAAACGGCCGAAGCAGCAGAGCGTAGATGTCGGCTTTTCTATCAAGGTCCGCGGCAGTAGTGACGCGGGACCGGTACCGGACAGACGACAGAAGCGCAGCGCCTAGCCGATGCGGCCGAAGAGGTTGCCCGCATCGGGGATGTGCGTGACGATCCGGTCGCTGGTCGCGGTCATCCGATCCAGCGTCGCCTCAGAAATAGTGCCCTCGAGTGCAGGTGTGACCTCGTGGAGCTGCGCGGCGTTCCGGCCGCCGATCAGCACCATGTCGATCCCCGGACGTGCCATGGTCCAGCGGATAGCAAGCTGGCCCAGCGGCCGGCCGGCCTCGGCCGCAACCGCCTTCAACTCCTCGACGCCTTCGTAGACGTGCGGCCAGACGTCGGCGCGGAACGGCAGCACCGAGTTGCGCTGGTCGCCCTCGCGCAGACCGGGATTGCGCCCGAATTTACCGGTCAGGATGCCATGTGCCAGTGCCGAGTAGGCGATGACCTTGATGCCATTGGCCACGCAGTATGGGATCACGTCGTCCTCGGCATAGCGCCAGAGCAGGTTGTAGCCCAACTGGTGGGCATCGATCGTGCCCACCTCGGCCACCTGCGCCATCTCGGCAACCGAGAAGTTGCTGACGCCCACCGCTCCGATCTTGCCCTCCGCGCGGGCCCGCTCCAGTCCCTCCATTACCGGGCGCATGTCACGGCCGGTCCGGGGCCAGTGGATATAGTAGAGATCGATACAGTCGACCCCCAGGCGCTTGCGGCTGCCTTCGACCTGGGCATACATCGCCGCCGCCGTGCTTTCCGCTGGATCAGCCTTGGAGGCGATGAAGAGGTCGTCGCGGCGCCCTTTGAGGAACTGCCGATAGAGCTCCTCCGAGTGACCCTTGCCGTAGCCGGCGCCGGTGTCGAAGTGACGGATGCCGCCATCGAAGGCGGCCTGCATCGCTGCCAACCGGTCGATGTCCTCGTCGCTTGCCAGCGCATAGGGCATGTACCACGAGCCGCCGAAGGCAAGTGGCGCCTGCTCAATGGCGCTGGTGCCGATCCGCACGGGTCGCAGCGAAGGGTCGAGGTGGGTCATGGGCCTTCAGATCGGCCGGACGAGCGATTGCGCCGGGCCGCCGGCCCGCATCGCGCGAAGCGCCTCGTACTGCACGCAGCCGGGCGCCATTTCCATGATCTCGATGCGGTTGCCGTCGGGGTCGGTGACCCACATGCCGCGGTTGCCATCGACACCGCGCTTGGTAGGTACCAGCGGCGCACTGGCCGGCACGCCCACCGCTTCGAGATGAGCCGCGGTCATCTCGATGTCGTCGGTGGTGAGACAGAGGTGGTTCACGCCGGTGCGCTCCGGGCCCGCGGCCTCAGCCCCGTCTCCACCAGGGAACAGCTCCAGGAAGAGTTCGTCCGTCACCCGCAGGTAGGCGATCCAGGGTCGGCCATCCTCTTGGGTCAGGCGCAGGAACTCGGGGAAACCCAACTTGCGGTAGAACTCGAGCGAGCGATCCAGGTCGTTGACGCGGAAAGCGATGTGTCCGACGCTGCTGAAGGGAGCCATTGCAGTCCTTTCCGGCTAGGTGCTGTCGCGCACGACGAGCTCAGGTTCGATAAGGGTGATGCGCGGCTCGGGCGGCTTGTCGCCGGCCGAGATCAGCCGCAGCAGCCGATCCACCGCAAGGCGCGAGACGGTGTCGACCGCATAGTTCATGGTCGACAGCGGCGGCTCGGCGAACTCGGTGAATTCGATGTTGTCGTAGCCCATGATGGCAAGGTCTTCCGGCACTCGGCGGCCGTTGCGGTGGCACCAGCGCAGCGCGCCGAAGGCCAGCGAGTCGTTGTGGCAGAAGACGGCGGTCGGCGGTCGCTCGATGGTCATCAGCTCGTCGAGGGCAAAAAAGCCGTGCGTCGCGTAGTGCCCGTTGGTGGCGACCACAAGCTCCCGGTCATAGGGGATGCCCGCCTCCGCCAGAGCCTGCTGATAGCCTTCGAATTTCTCGTTGTTGCCGCTGCCCGGCGTCGGGTTGAGGAGGCCGATCCGCTTGTGCCCGAGCTCGATCAGATGCCGGATGGCTCGCTTCGCCCCAGCCCGGTCGTCGATGCTCACGGCATCGATGCCGACGTCAGGTCCTGCAATCAGCAGCACCACGGGGAACTGCCGGGTCAGCGCCTTGATGTGGTCGAGCTCGTGGTGAACGGCGGGGTAGATCAGGATGCCGTCTACACGTCGCGAGCGGAAGGTTTCGAGCGCGCGCTTCTCCTCGGCCAGCGAGTGGTTGGACGTGGCGAACAGCGTCCCGTAGCCGCGTGCCGCGAGTGCCAGTTCCACCTGCTGGGCGGTCTGGGTCAGGGTCGGGTTCATGATGTCGGTGAGGACGAGACCGATGGTCTTGGTCTCGCGGCTCACCAGCGCGCGGGCGACGTGGTTGGGCTGGTAGTTGAGCTCCTCGGCGGCGCGCCTGATGACCTCTCGCGTCTCGGTCGGGATCCGCGGACTTTCCCGCAGCGCCAGCGAGACCGTGTTGGCTGAGAAGCCGGTCTTTTGCGCGATGTCCTTGAGGCGGATCGGGGAGCGGGTGCTCATGGGATCATCCGGTTGCCGGGTAGGGGCCCTTTCCTGCCTAGCTACGTGAACCCGGGCCGGTCCGCAACGCGCGCCTCACGCCGGCACCGCTTCGCCGCGCAGCCGGGCGATCGCCTTGAGCTGCAGCGAGTCGGGAGCCATTTCCATCAGCTCGATGCGGTTGCCGTCGGGGTCCTCTATCCAGGCCTGCCAATTGCCGTCGAGTGCCAGCTTCAGCGGCATCAGCAGCGGGATGCCGGCCGCCTCGATCTGGGCCACCACCCCGCGGATATCCTCGACGGCGAGGCACATGTGGTTCATGCCGTTCGCATTCCATCCGGGCGCCCGGTCGTTCTCGGCGCCGGGGAAGATCTCTAGGTACTGATCGTCGGTGATGCGAAGGTAGACCAGCCAGGTGCTGCCGTCCTTGTTGTGCAGGCGGAGCATCTCCTCGAATCCAAGCTTCTCCACATAAAACGCCAGCGATCGGTCCAGATCGGTGACCTTTATGGCGACGTGCGCCAGACCCGCTATCCCCTTCATACTTCCCCCTGACGTGGTTCCTTCGTCCTCGTTCTGATATGAACGATAATACGAATGTACAAGGTAGCACCGGGCGGTCGACTGTCAATCTCGCTTACCACCCTTGGAAATCATAAATTTCCGGATTGACCGCCGCTGGTCTGACAGATTATCGATAATACGCCTAGTGATCGAAACGTCCACGAGAGGCGGATCGCTGCAGGGGAGGGAACATGTCTATCCGCTGGAGTCGGTGGTCGCCTCAACTTGCGCTGACCCCTGCGCTCGCCATCACGGCAGTCGCGTTCGTCGGGGCGATCGGCTGGACCATCTACATGAGCCTCACCCGGTCGCGGCGCTTCGCCGAATACGAGATCGATTGGAGCGAATGGGGCCGCCAGTACGAGCGCCTGTTCAAGGACGACGGCTGGATCATCTCACTCAAAAATCTCGTGATCCTCGGGATCGGATCGACGCTTGCTATCGTCTTCGGGTTCATCCTCGCCGCGCTCATCGATCGCGAGAAGCGGGGGCAGGGCTTCTTCCGGACGGTGTTTCTCTATCCGCTCGCGGTGTCGCTGATCGTCACGGGCGTGGCCTGGCGGTGGATCTTCAACCCGCAGTACGGGGTGCAGTCGTTCCTCCACGGCATTGGCCTTACCTTCATCAACCTGGACATCCTCACCAATCCGAACACGGCGATCTACGCGATCATCCTCGCCTATGTCTGGCAGGGCTCGGGCTTCTACATGGCGCTGATGCTCTCCGGGCTCAAATCGATCAACACCGAGATCTGGAGCGCCGCCAAGCTCGACGGGGTGAGCATCTGGCGGCTCTATTTCGAGATCATCATTCCGATGATGAAGTTCACCTTCCTCACCTGCGCGATCCTGCTCTCGCTCGGCGTGGTCAAGGCCTACGACGTCGTGGTCGCGATGACCAATGGCGGGCCTGGACAGGCGACTTGGGTGCCGGGCTACTTCACCATCAATGCCTATTGGGTGAAATCGAACCTCGGCTTCGCCTCGGCCGCAGCCGTGATCATGCTGCTCATCACGGCGGCGATCTTCCTGCCTCTCGTCCTTCTTACGGCGTGGCGCGAACGGGCGCGGGTGGCGCAAGTCCAATGACGACGATCGTGGAACGAGCGCTTAGCGACGGGGTGAACCGGGACGTGATCGTCGAGCGGGCGCCGCTTTATCCGCGCCGGGCGAAGCGGATCTCCGGACGGTCGATCGCGATCATCTGCTTCCTCACCATCTGCGCCGCATTCTTCTGTCTGCCGCTCTACATGGTGGTCGTCACCTCCTTTAAGACGATGGACCAGATCCGGCTGGGCGAGGTGTTCTCGCTGCCGATGCCGTGGACGTTCGATGCGTGGTGGAAGGCCTGGGACAGCGCCTGCACCGGCATCGAGTGCAACGGCATGAAGGTCGGGTTCTGGAACTCGGTGGGGATACTCTTCCCCTCGATGATCCTCGCCATCACACTCTCGGCCATCAACGGCTACGCGCTCGCGCTCTGGAACGTGAAGTGGGCGGGCACTTTCCTCTTCCTGCTCTTCATCTGCGCCTTCGTGCCGTTCCAGATCATCATGATCCCGCTCGTGATCCTGAGCGCCGGCCTCAAGGTCTATGGCTCGATCTGGGGCATCGCACTGGTTCATGCGGTCCTCTCGATGCCGCTGCTGACGCTGATCTTCCGCAACTACTACAAGGACATCCCGCAGGAGATCATGAGCGCCGCGATCATGGATTCGGGGTCCTTCTGGCGCATCTTCATCGAGATCATCCTGCCGATGTCGGCAAACATCCTGATCGTCGTGCTGATCCTCCAGATCACCTCGATCTGGAACGACTTCCTGATCGGGCTGACCTTCGGCGGACTGGGGACGCAGCCGATGAGCGTCGTGCTCGCCAACGTCGTCATCACCTCGACGGGCGAGGTCCGCTACAACGAGAACATGGCGGCCGCGCTGCTCACGGCCATTCCGCCCCTCGTCATCTATTTCGTCCTGGGACGGTTCTTCGTCCAGGGCATCACTGCCGGGGCGATCAAGGGGTAGCGCATGCCACGCGTATTGTTCGAAGACATCATCAAAGACTACGGCAAGCTGACCGTTCTCAAGAACCTCGACCTCGTGATCGAGGACGGCGAGTTCGTGGTGCTGCTGGGGCCGTCGGGCTGCGGGAAGACGACGCTGCTCAACCTGCTCGCGGGGCTCCTCGACGTCACCGCCGGCCGCATCTCGATCGGCGACCGCGACGTGACCGACCTCGATCCCAAGGATCGCGGCCTGGCAATGGTATTCCAGTCCTACGCGCTCTATCCGACCAAGACGGTGGAGGGGAACCTCCGCTTCGGGCTCTCGGCGCAAAAGCTCGACAAGGCGGAGGTCGACCGGCGCGTGGCATGGGCGGCCAAGCTCCTGCAGATCGAGGCTCTGCTCGACCGCAAGCCGGCACAGCTTTCGGGCGGGCAACGCCAGCGCGTCGCGATCGGGCGGGCGCTGGTCAAGCAGGTGCCGGTGTTCCTCTTCGACGAGCCGCTGAGCAACCTCGATGCAAAGCTCCGCACCGAGATGCGGCTCGAGATCAAGAAGCTCCACGACGAGCTCAAGTCGACCATCGTCTACGTCACGCACGACCAGATCGAGGCGATGACCATGGCAACCAAGATCGCGGTGATGAACGCCGGGGGTGATCCAGCAGTTCGGGACGCCCGACGAGATCTACGGCAACCCGCAGAATCTCTTCGTCGCGGGCTTCATCGGGTCGCCGGCGATGAACCTCCGACACGGGACCATCGCGGCGAAGAATGGGACCATCGGTGCGTCCACGGGCGGCGTCGATCTCGGTCTCGATCGCTACCCGTTCGCGACGCGGCCCGCCGACGGGCAGCCAATCGTCGTCGGCCTCCGCCCTGAGCACTTTGGCGGGCCCGGCGAGGCTATGGCCGATGCGGCGACCACATTCGACCTACCGGTGCAATACACCGAAAAGACCGGCGGCGATGCGACCGGCTACCTCAAGTTCAACGACGGCCTGCTTGCGGTGCGCGTCGACCCTGAGCGGGTCAATGGCCTGTCCCAGGGTACGCGGGTCAAGGTGTCGTTCCCGCAATCGAAGCTTCACGTATTCGACGCCCAGAGCGGGCGCCGGCTCTAGGCCGCAGGACCGGACAGCCTGCGGAGACGACCGAGAATGCCAACCGCGCAAGAAGCGCGCACAGGGAGAGAGACGAAATGAAACACTTCATTCTTTCGGCACTGGCCGCGGGGCTCATGATAGGCACGGCGCCCAGTGCGCTCGCCACCGAGCTCATCATCTATCACACCTGGTCGACGCCCGCGGAGGTTGCGGCGCTCACCGAGCTCCGCACCAACTGGGAAGCCAAGGGGCACGTCTGGAAGGATCTCGCGATTCCCCACAACTCGGGCGTCAACGTGAGCCTTATCAACATGATCACCGGCGGCGAGCCGCCCAACGTGTTCGTGAGCTCCGACCCCAACCTCTATCGCGACCTTGCCGGTCTTGGGCTCGAATACGATCTCACCGAGTACTACAAGTCGATCGGCGCGACCGAGAACCTCTTCCCGATCGTGCGCGACCTCTCGACGGTCGACGGCAAGATGGTGAAGATCCCGCTCTTCCTCCACATCGACGGCATGGTCTACTGGAACAAGGAGGTTGCAGCGGCAACCGGCGTGGACCCGGCGAGTTGGACCAGCATCGACCAGATGATCGCCGACTTCGACAAGGTGAAGGCGCAGGGTTACGTGGCGGCGGCCGTCGGTGGCCAGGCCTTCCAGGTTGGCTACCTGTTCCACGCGCTCCTGGCGGCGGTGGGCGGCCCCAAGATCTACAACCGCATGTATGCCGAACAGCCCGACGCTACCGTCTTCGACACGCCGGAATTTGCCAAGACGGTCGAATATCTGCGGGTGTTCTCGGAACAGGCAACTCCAGAGAGCGAAAACCGTCCCTGGAACGAGACCACCAACACGGTAATCACCGGCAAGGCCCTGTTTCACATCATGGGCGACTGGATGAAGGGCGAGTGGAAGGCCGCAGGCAAGGTTCCGGGCGTCGATTTCGGTTGTGCCGTGATCCCCGGTGCGAAGGCGGTTCCCGTGACCTCCGACGCGATGGGCATCAAGGGCGCCGTCGAGGGTGAGGTCGAACAGGCCGAGCTCGATTTCGTGGCGACTGCCGTGGATGCCAAGGTGTCGGGCGCCATGAACCAGAAGAAGGGCTCGACCCCGCCGCGCATGGACGCACCCGCGGAGCTTCTCGATGAGTGCAACGTCGTCGCGATGGACGCGATGAGCGTTCCGAACGGGCAGGTGAAAAACCCGTTCAACGTGATCGACGCCGACTGGAACAACGCCATCTGGACCGTGATGTACAACTTCTGGTCGGACAAGTCGCAGACGGTCGAGGACGTCATCGCCGCGCTCAAGGATGAGCACGACGCCATTTTCGGCTAACCTCCCGAAGGCACGCCGGACGGCAACGCCCGGTGTGCCTTTTTCTTTCGGTGAACATCAGGGAACGAGATGAAGATCACGGGCGTCAGGCCATGGCTCGTCAAGGCCAGCAGCTCATATTGGGGCGAGTATCTCTTTGTGGAGGTCACGACTGACGAGGGCATTTCGGGCTGGGGCGAGATCACCTCGACCACCAAGATCGCCAACCGCGCGCTTTGCGCCATCCTGCGGCAGGTCAGCGGGCAGCTTGCCGGGGAAGATCCCAGCCAGATCGAGCGGCTCTGGCACAAACTCTTCCGCAGCTTCACCTATATGGGCAGCCGGGGCGCCGCGTGCGAATGCGTGAGTGCCATCGACATCGCGCTCTGGGACATTCGCGGCAAGGTCCTCGGCCTGCCGGTCTATGAGCTGCTCGGTGGTGCGGTCCGCGACGAGATCTCGCTCTACACGCACCCCGACCAGAGCCGGTTTACGTCAAAGGAAGGCGTCATCGCCGAGATCGAGGACATCGTGAAGTCCGGGCATACGGCACTGAAATTCGACCCGTACCCCTATCAGGGCAAGGGTCAGCGCGAACGGCACGATGGTTACCTCGATGGCGCCATGTCTCGACGAGACGAGCGCGAGGCCGCTGAACTTACCGCACTCATCCGCGAGACGGCCGGCCCCGACGTCGACATCCTCATCGATGCCCATGGACGTTTCGACGTCCCCACGGCGATCCGACTTTGCCGTAGCCTGGAGGAAGCCGGCGATATCGACTGGTTCGAGGAGCCGGTGCCGCCCGAGAGCTACCATGCGCTGGGCCAGGTCCGTGAAAAGGTCAGCGCGGCAATCTCGGTCGGCGAGCGCGCCCACACCAAATGGGACTTCGCCCCGATCCTGCAGAACAAGCTCGCCGACTACATCATGCCCGACGTCACCTGGACCGGCGGCATCACCGAAATGAAGAAGATCGCGACGCTGGCCGAGGCCTATTTCGTACCGATCTCCCCGCACGATGCCGGCGGCCCGATCAACATTCTGGCTGGAGCACACGTCATGATGACAGTGCCGAACTTCTACCGGCTCGAGACCTCGCGCTGGGACCTCAGCGGCTACAACGAGTTGATGCACACTCGGCTCGACAATTCGAACGGAGCGCTGAAGCTCCCGCGCACGCCGGGTCTCGGCATCGAGATGAATCGGGAATACCTCACGGAGAACGAGGTGGAACTGCTGTAGAGCCGCCGACACGCGGCAGAACGCGCAAGACCTAGGCCGTAGCGGCTTCCGCTGCGGGACGATTGAGTTCCACGATCGTCCGGATTTCCGGCCGGCAGGAGCCGCAATTGGTGCCGGCCCGCAGTGCGCCGCCAATCGCCTCTACGGTGTGGCAACCGCTACGCGCTGCTTCGGCGATCTGGTTGGCGCCGACGCCGAAGCAGGCACAGACGATCGGGCCGGGATCGGGCCGGTCCGCTCCGGGACGCCCGGCGAGGATGTCGGCGCGGGCCCGCGACTCGATGGTCTCGGTGAGAAGCCCTGCAGCCCACTGCCGGGAAACCAACACGGGGTCGGGCGAGAGAAAGAGGGCGAAGGCAAGGCGGTCGCCGTCGAATGCTGCCAGGCTTTGCCGTCCCGTCGCCCGGTCGCGAACCGAGAGAACATGCAAGTTGGTGTCGATGCCAAATGCCGCGCTGGCCCAGCTTGTCCAATCGTTCGGCTCGGCAAAGAAGGCGAGTTCGGCACGCCAGCCGCCCTCGGCTTCAGCCAGCGCCCAATAGTCGACGCTCCCCAGGTCGGGCTTTTTGGCGCTGACGGCAAATCCGTAGCACTTGGCAAGCGCTGGTTCGGCCGCAACCATCGCCATCTTCAACGCCGGCTGGCCGGAGCGCGGATCGGTCTGTGACGTCACAAGCGCATCGATCCGGCCAGCAGCGGAGAATTGGCCGGTCCAGTGCATAGGCACGAACACGGCGCCACGCTGCTGTCGGTCCGTGACCAAGGCGCGGACGAGAGCGCTGCCGTGCCGGTTTTCCAGCCGCACCAGGCTAGCGTGCCGGATGCCCTTGCTGGCTGCGTCGTCGGGATGCAGCTCCGCGAACGGTTCGGCGAGATGTGCGGATAGCCGCGCGGCCTTCCCGGTCCGGGTCATCGTATGCCAGTGGTCCCGCACGCGACCCGTATTGAGCAGCAGCATGCCCGGAGGTGGGACCAGGGGCGGAGGGGGCGCGATCGGAGCAAACCGCGCGCGACTGTCGGCAGTAAAGAACCGGCCCTCGCCGAACATCCGCGGCGTGCCGGAGGGGCGAACCGGCCACTGCGCGGGAGCGAGAGCCTCGTAGTCGGCGCCGGTGAGCCCGGAGAGATCGAAGTCCCGAGCCCCATCATTCTCGAAGGCCGAGAGAGCCACATGCTCGGCGAAGATTTCGCCGGGGCTCTCATAGGGGAAGGCGTCGCCAAATCCCATACGCCGTGCCACCTGGGTGATAATCCACCAGTCGGGACGGGCCTCCCCCGGCAACGGGAGGAACGGCCGCTGGCGCGATATCCGTCGCTCCGAATTGGTGACGGTGCCGTTCTTCTCACCCCAACCGGCCGCCGGCAGGCGCACATCCGCCTCCACTGCGGTGTCGGTGGCGGCGTTCATGTCCGAGACAACGACAAACGGACAGGCACGGATCGCCTCCCGTACCTTGTCGGCCTCCGGCATCGAGTCCACGGGATTGGTGGCCATGATCCAGAGCGCTTTGATCCGCCCCTTCAGAACGGCTTCGAAGAGGTCCACTGCCTTGAGGCCCGGCTCTTGCGCCATCCGCCCCGAGCGCCAGAATCGGCCTACCCGATCGATGCTGGCCGGATCGAAATCCATATGGGCCGCCAGCATATTGGCGAGCCCGCCAACTTCGCGCCCACCCATGGCGTTGGGTTGGCCGGTGACGGAGAATGGTCCCATGCCAGGATGGCCGATCCGACCGGTCGCCAGGTGGCAGTTGATGATCGCGCTGACCTTGTCGGTGCCGGTCGCCGACTGGTTCACGCCCTGCGAGTAGACTGTGACGACTCGGTTCGTTGCAGCGAACCAATCGTAGAATGTTCCAACGTCCTTCGGTTCGAGGCCGGCCGCCGCCGCAACCTCGTCCACGCTCCATCTCTGGGCTTCGGCAAGTGCTGCGCTAAACCCTTCGGTGTGCTCCTCAATGAAGCGCTGATCGAGCACGCTCCGCTCCGCGAGCGACTTCAGTAGCCCGACAAAGAGCGCTGTATCGCCATCGGCCCTGATCGCGAGATGGAGGTCAGCCTGATCTGCCGTCGCGGTCCGTCGTGGATCGACGAGAACGATGCGCATGCCTGGCCGCTTCGCCTTGGCACCGACGATGCGCTGATAGAGGACGGGGTGGCACCAGCCGAGGTTGGATCCGACGAGGACCACCAGGTCGGCCAGCTCGAGGTCCTCATAGTTCCCCGGCACCGTGTCCGAGCCGAATGCCCGCTTGTGGCCGGCCACCGACGATGCCATGCACAGGCGTGAATTGGTGTCGATATTCGCCGCGCCGATGAACCCCTTCATCAGCTTGTTGGCGACGTAATAGTCCTCGGTGAGCAGCTGGCCGGAGCCGTAGATGGCGACCGAGTCCGGGCCATGCCTGGCAATCGTCTCGCGAAAACTCGTGGCGACGAGGTCCAACGCCTCGTCCCAGCTGGTGCGCTTGCCGCGTATCTCCGGGTGCAGCAGCCGACCATCCAGCGAGAGCGTCTCGCCCAGAGCCGAGCCTTTCGAGCAGAGCCGCCCGAAATTGGCAGGGTGTTCGGGGTCCCCGGCGATCCCCACCGATCCGTCGGGCCGTGGCGTGGCCAGCACTCCGCAGCCTACCCCGCAATATGGGCAGGTCGTGCGCACCGTGGCTGGGTTGGACATCGTGGCTCCGCCTACTCCGCCGCCGCCAGCATGACCTCTGCGGCCATGAAGATACGGCCCTCGACCACTTCCACCGCGAA
>DATCRS010000559.1:0-6352 GCA_036568845.1 Devosia sp.
CCGGAAGAACCGCCGCGAAGGCGGCGAGGACGATGGTGGCACGATAATCTTCTCGTGGGGAGTGGAGATCGGCAGCCACGCCTCGTCCTTCGACAAGCTCAGGATGAGGCTACTGAGATGTCTGTGAGGACCTCATGGTGAGCTTGTCGAACCACGAGGTTCGGGTACGCCAACGCACCGGCCGGGCTTGCGCCTTCCGGATATGTCAAAGAGCGAACAACGGCGGAGCTTTGGCCCGTCGATGATTCGTGTGTCCCGTTGCCGGGACAGGAGCCCTGCTCCGCCGTCGTGACCGGGATTTTGGGCGTTCACCGGAAGAGTCCGGGGCGTTTTCGGAATGCCCCACCGCCGCAGCGCCCCTGCATAGACCAGACCACGCTCTTCGCGCTTCTCCAGTCGGGCGCCGGAGAGTGAGCCAGCAGACGCCCACCCGCGGCAGCAAATTAAGGCGACGGGTTACCTGGGCCCGTCAGACCGTCCCGGCTTGGCCTGGGGATGACCGACGCCTTCCCCACCCAGCCTCGCCATCCCCGATTGCTCGTTTGCAACCGTCGCTCGAGGGCGGCGATGGGGGAATTCTACGCCGGGTTCGAAGCGCGGGGATAAGTCGGGTGAGATTTCTGACAAGCGTCTGAATGAACTGCGGTTTCGATGAACCACGTCTGACGCGACTCTGACGGAAAAGTTCGTGCCGAACACCAACAAAGGCCATGCCGGTGACTGGGCGTGGGCCATGAACTTTCATCACGTGATGGTGGGGTAGGTGGCGTGGCGGTCGGGCTGTCGGTGAACAAGCGGGAGAGGGGTGCCTTAATGTGGGGACCGAGATCCGATGTCTCGCCGGGCAGCAGGCTGCGCCCCCTGCCCACCTGTGTTGGTTCTTGGTATCACAGCAAGATGTGGAGGGGGCTATGGCAAGGAGTACAACGCGATACATCACTGCTACCAAGCTTTTAAGGCGCACTGAGGTTGGGTCAATCGTCCTAAGAATGATGATGTCCCTAAATGACTCAGCGATTGCCAACAACGCACTGCATGAGTGGTCCACCCAACCTGAACGCGAACGCACCGGCCGTGTGACCGGCGCGAAAATGTACTTCGCGCGAATGCAAATGGGCCACGCTTTCGAGGCGCTTGAGATTGTTAGGGAGATTTCGGAATCGGCGCTGCTGCTCGCCGCCGTTAATGAATGCGACTCCGTTACTCGAGCCTCATTTGCGACAGTGGAAGCATTTCTTGACACCAATGACTACAAGACACTGCGGCTGGTCCGGAATAATCTCTCGTTTCACTACAGCAGGTCGCTGTCTGATCGAGCATTCAGGCGTGTCGCAAAAGCCAGTCCAACGGCATCTTACTCGCACTCACTCGGAACGAGGCCAATCGACTGGCACTTCGAGCTAGCTGATCGCGTGATAGACTCAATAATGGTGCGAGACGTGCTCAAGGTACCTGAAGGCATCAGTGCGCAGCCAGCAACCGATGAGGCTCTCGCGCGCTTGTGGGAAGTCCAAGTCAAGTTCGCTGACTTTGCGGGTTACTTCGCTCGACATCACACCAGCCAAAGTTAGCGAAAAGGCCCGGGGCTCTCACCCCGGGCCTTCTTCATTCCATCGATCCGATCAGATCACACCGCGCCGCCCATGTGGGCCAGCACGGCGAGCAGCAACAGAGCCACGATGTTGGTGATCTTGATCATCGGGTTCACGGCCGGGCCGGCGGTGTCCTTATAGGGGTCGCCGACGGTGTCGCCGGTGACGGAGGCCTTGTGGGCATCCGAGCCCTTCTGGTGCACGACGCCGTGGCTGTCCTTGAAGCCGTCCTCAAACGACTTCTTGGCATTGTCCCAGGCGCCGCCGCCAGCCGTCATCGAGATGGCGACGAAGAGGCCGGTGACGATCACGCCCATCAGCATGGCGCCGACGGCCGAGAAGGCGGCGGCCGGGCCGGCGATCCAGTAGATCACGGTGAAGACGACGACCGGCGAGAGCACCGGCAGCAGCGAGGGGACGATCATTTCCCTGATGGCGGCGCGGGTCAGCATGTCGACCGCCCGGCCGTAGTCAGGCTTGTCAGTGCCGGCCATGATGCCCGGCTTCTCCTTGAACTGGCGGCGAACTTCCACCACCACCGCCTGAGCGGCGCGCCCGACGGCGGTCATCGACATGCCGCCGAAGAGGAAGGGCAGCAGCCCACCGAAGAGGAGGCCTACCACCACATAGGGGTCGGCGAGCGAGAAGCTCAGCGTCCCCAAGCCGGCAAAGATCGCCGGGGCGCCTTCCTGGCTGGAGAAGTAGGTGAGGTCCTGCGTATAGGCGGCAAAGAGCACCAGCGCGCCGAGGCCGGCCGAGCCGATGGCATAGCCCTTGGTAACGGCCTTGGTGGTGTTGCCCACGGCATCGAGTGCGTCGGTATTGTGCCGCACTTCCTTGGGCAGGCCGGCCATTTCGGCAATGCCGCCGGCATTGTCGGTGACCGGGCCGAAGGCATCGAGCGCCACGATCATGCCGGCGAGCGCCAGCATGGTCGCCACCGCGAAGGCGATGCCGAAGAGGCCGGCGAGGTTGTAGGTGACGATGATGCCGACAACGATCACCAGCGCCGGCAGGGCGGTGGCTTCGAGCGAGACGGCGAGGCCCTGGATCACGTTGGTGCCATGGCCGGTCACCGAAGCTTCGGCAATGGAGTTCACCGGGCGCTTGCCGGTGCCGGTATAGTATTCGGTGATCACCACGATCAGCGCGGTGATGACAAGGCCGGCGACGCCGCACCAGAAGAGGCTCCACGGGGTGAAGGCCTTGCCGCCTTCGACGCCGAGCGCCACGTCCATGCTGCCGAAGGTCCACCACAGCACCGGAACAAGCGCCACCAGCGAGAGGACGCCCGTGGCGATGAGGCCCTTGTAGAGGGCGTTCATGATGTGGTTGTCGCTGCCGAGCTTGACGAAATAGGTGCCGGCGATCGAGGTCAGCACGCAAGCGCCGCCAATGGCGAGCGGCAGAACCATGCCGGCGAGCTTGAAGGCATCGGGCAGCACGATGGCGGCGAGCACCATGGTGGCGACGGCGGTCACCACATAGGTCTCGAAGAGGTCGGCGGCCATGCCGGCGCAGTCGCCGACATTGTCGCCCACATTGTCGGCGATGGTCGCCGGATTGCGCGGATCGTCCTCGGGGATGCCGGCTTCGACCTTGCCCACCATGTCGCCGCCGACGTCCGCACCCTTGGTGAAGATGCCGCCGCCCAGTCGGGCGAAGATGGAGATCAGCGAGGCGCCGAACGAGGTGGCGACGAGCGCGTCGATCACGGTGCGGCTGGTCGGCTCGAAACCGAGGAACTGCGTCATCACGATGAAATAGAGCGTGACGCCGAGGAGGCCGAGGCCCGCGACCAGGAGGCCGGTAATGGCGCCGGCCTTGAAGCTCAGGTCGAGGCCCTTGGCGAGGGAGGTGGTTGCCGCCTGGGCGACGCGCACATTGGCGCGCACCGAGACGTTCATGCCGATGAAGCCGGCTGCGCCCGAAAGCACGGCGCCGATCAGGAAGCCGATGGCCGCGTAGACCCCGAGCAGCCAGAAGGCGAGGATGAAGATCACCACGCCGACGATACCGATGGTCGTATACTGACGCTTCAAATAGGCGGAGGCGCCTTCGCGCACCGCGGCGGAGATTTCCTGCATGCGGGCCGAGCCCGCATCGGCGGCCATGAGGCCTCGCGTCGTGACGACGCCGTATACGATCGAGAGTGCACCGCACACTACGATCGCCCAGAGCAACACAGTCATAAGCTATTCCCTCGATTTATGGTCCGAGGGGACGCTCCTATGGTGGCCTGATGCACGCACGCGCGTGCCAGGCCCTCCCCGCCCCCGCGACCTCAGGCAAACTTGTGCCAAATCAGCGCAGCGTGCGCAAGGGAAGCGATCCCTTGCCTCACGCGCCGTACCGCGAAAGCCAGACGGCGCTACAGCCGCGCCTTTGCTTTCCTCCGATCCCTAGCGCCGCTACGGCGCGCACGCGCCTAGCTCTGCTTGCCCTCCCCACAAGAGGGAGGGAGACCCGACTGAGAGATCACGACAGCGGCAACCGAGGTCTCAGCGGAATTGTGAGAAGTCTACTTCGCTGTCGATCTGCACTGCCTTGAGGCGGGCAGTCTCGCCAGCGGTGATGGTGAAGGAGGACTTGGGGAGGCGGAGGGCCTTGGCCAGCAGGGCAATGACGGCGGCATTGGCCTTGCCCTTGTCGGGGACGGCGGCGACGCGGATGCGGAGGACTTCAGTGCCGTCGGCGAGGGTTTCGAACCCCTCGATGGCGTCCCGCCCGGCATTGGGCGTGACCCGGAGGCGGAGCAGCATCGCGCCTAGATGATCCGGCCGGTGACGGCGATCGAGGCAATCCAGTTCTGCAGGAAGAAGATGATGACGAAGACGATGATGGGGCTCAGGTCGAAGCCGCCCATCGGCGGGATGATGCGGCGGATGGGCCGCAGGATCGGGTCGGTGATCTGGTTGACGATGCGCCAGACCGCATCGACGAACTGATTGCGCGTGTTGATGACGTTGAAATTGATCAGCCAGCTCATGATGATCATGATCAGGAAGATCCACCAGACGATGCTCAGGACGAGGCTGAGCGTCTGCAGCAGAGCGAAGAACATCGCGCGAAGGCCCTCTTTGGTCTGGCGACCTATCTAGTGGCTCATGCCGGAATCGGCAAGCCGTGCGGCGATTTGGCCCCGGCAAGGACGAAGGCCCGTCCGGGGTCAACGGACGGGCCTCAAACTGACTCTGTAGGTACCTTTGGCCCGGTACGCACAACAAGACCCGGGCAGAGGCATAGCTGCAGGAAGCGTGCCAGATCGACGCCCCCAGATTCCGGCCTATCGCCTTGACGCGCCTTTGCAATTTGCGAGTCCGAGTCGCAATCTGCGAGGCGAGGCGCAACGTCAGTGCACCGTCCCCTCGACGTGCCCGAGCTTGTCGGGGTTGCGCATCACGTAGACGTGGGTGATGCGTCCATCGACGATTTCGAGTGCAGTTGTCTGCAGCTTGCCGTCCGCCTCCAGGGTTACATAGCCCGGAAGGCCGTTGATCAGGGCGAAACGGATGAGCCGAGAAGGGTTGGTCTCGAAGAGCTCGATAAGGCGCTCGTAGAGGCCCAGCACCGCATCCATGCCGACCACCGGAGCGGGCCCGGCGGGGCGCTTGCCTCCTCCATCGGCGGTGACGACGATGTCAGCGGCGAGCATCGATTTCAGTGCCGCGACATCGCCGGTCTGCGACGCGGCGAAGAAGGCCTCGGCAATCTCCATGCCGCGGCGCTGGTCGACGGCGAAGCGCGGCCGGTTCTGCTGGATATGCTGGCGAGCCCGACTGGCGAGCTGCCGCGCTGCCGCCGGGTCGCGGCCGATGGCGCCGGCCACCTCGTCGAACTCCATGCCAAAGACGTCGTGCAGCAGGAATGCCGCGCGCTCCAGCGGCGAGAGCCGCTCGAGCGCGAGCAGCAGCGGCAGGGTGACGTCGTCGGCGAGGTCAGTCTCGGACTCGACCACCGGCTCGGGGAGCCACGGCCCGATATAGGTCTCGCGCCGGCGCCGGGCCGATTTCAGCACGTCGAGGCAGAGCCGGGTGGTGACGCGCACAAGGTAGGCTTCGGCATTGTCGATGCCGTCGCGCTCGGTGCCATGCCAGCGGAGGAAGGCCTCCTGCACCACATCCTCGGCGTCGGCCACCGAGCCCAGCATGCGGTAGGCGATGCGGGCGAGCCGGGGCCGGACCGGCTCGAAGCTCGCGGCGGCAGTGCCGGCCATCTGGTCTCGCCCGCCGCTCATCACGCTGCCACCGCGATCTGGGCCCGCGGCGGGCTCACCTGGAAGCCGGCATTGATGCGGTTCCACGTGTTGATGTTGCCGATGAGGAGCGTGAGGACGACCTGCTCGGCCTCGCTGAACTCAGCCGTCAGCAGTTCGTAGGCTGCATCCATGCTCGCATGATCGAGCCTGGTCAGTGCTTCGGTCCAGGCCAGGGCGGCCCGCTCGCGGGGCGTGAAATGCGGCGCTTCGCGCCAGGCGTCGAGCAGGTAGATGCGCATCGTCGTCTCGCCATCGCGGTGCGCTTCCTGGGTGTGCATGACGAGGCACACGGCACAGCCATTGATCTGGCTGGCGCGGATCTTGACCAGATGCACGAGGCTCGGCTCGAGGCCGACATCGGGAACGGCGTGGCTGTAGTCGATCAGCGGCTGGATGAGATCCATCCGGGTGTAGGGGTTGGTGCGCTTGGTCATCATTGTCTCCATGTCATTTGCTTTTGCTGACGGAAACAAGACGAGAGAGGGTGGGCGCGGTGTGACAT
>DATCRS010000560.1:0-12168 GCA_036568845.1 Devosia sp.
CGGCGGGTGACGAGCTCGTCGAGAACGGCGAGGACCTGGCTGCGCACGGAAACGTCGAGTGCGGAGGTCGGCTCGTCGGCGATGAGGAGGTCGGGCTCGCGCACGACCATCATGCCGACCATCACGCGCTGGCCCATGCCGCCCGAGAGCTCGTGCGGGTAGAGGTGGGCAACCCGTTCGGGCTCGCGGATGTGGACCGATTCGAGGGTGGCGAGCGCCTTGCGGCGGGCGTCACGGCCGGAGATTGTGCGGTCGCCGATGCGGATAACTTCGACGATCTGGTCGCCGACGCGGAGCACGGGGTTCAGCGAGAACTTGGGATCCTGAAGGATCATGCCCATGCGGCCGCCGCGGAGGCCACGGCGCACGCGGGGGCTGGCGGTTTGCAGGTCGATGCCGTCGAAGATGAGGCGGTCGGCGGACATGCGGGCGTAAGGCGGCAGCACGCCGAGGAGAGAGCGGCCGGTGAGGCTCTTGCCGGAACCCGACTCGCCGACGATGCCGAGCTTCTCGCGGCCGAGGGAGAGGCTGACGCCGCGCACGGCTTCCTTCAGCTGCCCATCGTCGTTGCGGAAGGCGACACGCAGGTTCTCGATCTCGACGAGGTTGCTCATTGGCGCTGTCTCAGGTGTGGATCGAGCAGGTCGCGGAGCGCGTCGCCGAGGAGATTGAAGCCGAGCGAGACGATGAAGATGGCGGCGCCCGGAATTGTGGCCACCCACCACTGGTCGAAGATGAACTTGCGGCCGGTGGAGATCATGGCGCCCCACTCGGGCAGCGGCGGCTGTGCACCGAGGCCGATAAAGCCGAGGCCGGCGGCGGTCAAAATGATGCCGGCCATGTCGAAGGTCATGCGGACAATGACGGAACTCAGGCAAATTGGGATGATGTGGAGGAAGACGATGCGCGCCTCGCTGGCGCCGGCGAGGCGGATGGCATTGACGTAGTCGGAGTTGCGGATGGTCAGCGCCTCGGCCCGCGCGAGGCGGGCATAGGGCGGCCAGGCGGTGAGCGTAATGGCGAGGGCGGCGTTGACGATGCCGGGGCCGAGCGCAGCGACGAAGGCAAGCGCGAGCAGCAGTTTCGGGACGGCGAGAAAGACGTCGGTCACGCGCATGAAGACGGCATCGATCCAGCCGCCGGCATTGCCGGAGACGGCGCCGATGACCAGGCCGATGGGTGCCGATGTGACGATGACGAGGCCCACGATCAGCAGTGTCAGGCGCGAGCCGTGGACGAGGCGCGAATAGATGTCACGGCCGAGCTCGTCAGCGCCGAACCAGTACTCGGCGCTCGGCGCGGCGAGGCGATCGGAGAGGGTCGGAAGGTAGGGATCGTGCGTGGCGATCCAGGGTGCGAAGGCCGCCACGGCGAGCAGCAGCACGACGATGCCGAGGCCGACGACGCCGAGCGGGTTGCGGAAGAAGCGGCGGGCAAAGCGCCTCAGCTCAGTGAGGCGCGCGGCGCGCAGCGCGCGTTTGCTGTCCATGGTTTCGACGCTCATCGGCCGAACTCCCGTGAGCGAGGATCGAGCAGGCGGTAGAGCACGTCGCTCAGCATATTGAGGAACACGAAGACGATGCCGACGACGAGCGTGCCGCCGAGGACGGCGTTCATGTCGGCGGCGAAGAGGGAGGAATAGATGTAGTTGCCGATGCCGGGCCAGGCGAAGATGGTTTCGACCAGCACCGAGCCTTCGAGCAGGCCGCCATAGCTCAAGGCCACGACGGTGACGAGCGGGATGGCGGCGTTGCGCAGCGCGTGGCCGACGACGACCTGGAACTCGCTGGCGCCTTTGAGGCGCGCCGTGAGGATGTATTCGCGGCTCAGTTGATCGAGCATCACCGAGCGGGTCATGCGCGAAATGTAGGCGAGCGAATAATAGCCGATGAGCAGCGCCGGCAGCGTCATGTGGCGCACGGCATTGCCGAAGATGTCCCACTCGCCCTGGAGGGCAGAGTCGATGAGGATCATGCCGGTGATGCGGGTGACGACGCCGACATAGAAGACGTCGAGCTGGCCGGGGCCGGCGACCCAATCGAGCAGGTAGTAGAAGACGAAGAGGCCGACCAGGCCGAGCCAGAAGATGGGCACGGAGTAGCCGATCAGTCCGACGACGCGGATCACGTGATCGGGCCACTTCTCGTGCCAGTAGGCGGAGACGACCCCCATCGGGATGCCGAGCAGCACGCCGATGATGAGGCCGATGGTGGCGAGCTCGAGCGTTGCCGGGAAGAAGTTGACGAGGTCGGTAAGGACGGGGCGCGAGGTGGCGTAAGAGATGCCGAAATCGCCGCGCAGCAGCTTTGCCACATAGTCGTAGAACTGCACCCACATGGGCTGGTCGAGGCCGAGCTCGCGATAGACGCGCTCGTAGGTCTCGGGCAGCGCCTTCTCGCCGACGATGGCGAGGACTGGATCGATGGGGAGGACGCGGCCGATGAAGAAAGTCAGCGCCGCAAGGCCAAGCAGGGTGATGGCGACCGTCAACAGCCAGGAGCCGATGCCGGTGAAGAGGCGCAGAGGTTTTGGCGTGCTGGCGGGCAAATCGGGTCCTGTACCGTTGTCGAGGTGGTCGTCCTTCTCCCCTTGAGGGAGAAGGTGCCCGATAGGGCGGATGAGGGGTATGTCTCCACAACGCAATGGCCGAGAGATACCCCTCATTCGTCTCGGCCTACGGCCGATCCACCTTCTCCCTCAAGGGGAGAAGGGAGGGAGAGATCGGGGCTCCGCTCCCCCCTCCCAACCTCCCCACAAGGGGGGAGGTGCCCATCGAGGTTGTGGCTCGGTCCAGCCAGGAGCACTGGCAGGCACCCTCCCCCTTTTGTGGGGAGGGTTGGGGAGGGGGCGGGAGCCCCGGTGGTAGCCCCTACTCCTTCGTCACCGCGCCGTAGCGGTCGTCGGAGAAGGTGATGCCGAGGACGACGCCTTTGACGTTCTTGCGCATCGCCACCTTGCGGCTGTCCTGGAACATGTAGACGAAGGGCGAGGAGTCGGTGTGCGCGCGCTGGATGGCGTCGTACATTTCCTTGCGCTTCTGGGTGTCCTGCTCCTGCACGGCCGCCATGACCTGATTGGAAAGATCACCGGAATCCCAACCGAAGCGGTCGGCGAGGTTGCCCTTCTTGCCGTCCGGATCGGACGGATCGTGGAAGGTGAAGGCCTTGGCGTTGGAGTGCGGATCGGGGTAGTCCGGACCCCAGAGGCCGAACCAGATGTCGAGATCGTGCGAGCGGTAGCGGTCGAGCCACTGTTGGCCGTCGACGACCTGGAGGTCGAGGTTGACGCCGATCTGGGCGAGGGTCGACTGCACGGCCTGGGCATAGTCGGTGTAGGGCGGCACGTTCCAGACCACGGTTTCGAGCGTGATCGGGGTGGCGACGCCGGACTCGGCGATCAGCGCCTTGGCCTTCTCGATGTCGAGCGAATACGGGTTGTAGCCGATGCCGCCGCCAAGGAAGCCGTCGGGGATCATGGTCTGGTGGACCTTCACCGTGCCGCGGCCGATAGTGTCGGCGATACCCTGGTAGTCGACGGCCCACTTGATGGCTTCGACGACCTTGGGATTGCTCAGCGCTTCGTCGCGAAGGTTGAGGCCGAAATAGTAGATGGTCGAGGAATTCCCCTCGAGGATCTGGATGTCCGGATTGCCCTGGACGGCGCCGATATCATCGGGGCCGAGCTTGTTGGCGATGTCGATGTCGCCCTTTTCCAGTGCCAGGCGCTGCGTGGCGCTTTCGGGCATGTGCTGGAGGAAGATGCGCTCGACGCCCGGCGGGGTGCCCCAGTAGTTCTTGTTGCGGCTCATCAGGATGGAAACCTTCGGGTCCCACTTGGTGAGCACATAGGGGCCCGAGCCGGCCGAATTCTCGGACTTGAGCCAGGCATTGCCATAGTCGTTGCCGCCGCTTTCGAGCGTGGCCTCGTGCTGCTTCACCAGCTCGGAATCGACGATGCCGCCGGTGAAGGAGGAGAGCACGTAGAGCACGAAGCTCTGAGCGTATTTCTGGTCGACTTCGAAGACAAAGGTCTGGTCGTCGAGAGCGCGCACCTTCTCTTCGACGTTCTCCTTGGTGAGGCCGAACTGGGCGAAGATGAAGGAGATGCGGCTGTCGATGAGGATGACGCGGCGGATGGAATATTCGGCGTCGTGCGCCGTCACCGGGTTGCCCGAGGCGAATTTGGCCTTGGGGTTCATCTTGAAGGTGAAGGTCTTGCCGTCTTCGGACACTTCCCAGCTTTCGGCGAGCACGCCGACGATCTTGGTGGGATCGGCCGGGTCGAAGGTGACGAGCGGCTGATAGATCTGCTGGCTCATCAGCACGCCGCCGACCTCGGACACTTCGGCCGGATCGAGGGTGATGATGTCGTCGATCGCGTCAGCGATGACGAGGGTATCCTTCGGCGTCTCGGCGAATGCACCCGACACGGTCAACACCGCGCCGAGAGCCACGGCCGTGAGCGCTTTAAAGAGGCGCATGGCAGTCTCCCTGGTTTCGATTATGGTCCGGCCGAGGCCGGTGTTGGACGCAAAGATCATCGTTCGCTGATCCCCGGGAAGGTGAAGATCAGCGCCGCGATGGGCAGAAGGGAATTGACCTCGGCGAGGGCCGCCGGGGTGAAGATGCCGGCATCGCCCAGAAGTGCGACGACGCCGCGCGTTTCGCCGGCGATGACGATGGGGAAGCAGCTGCAGGCGCCATAGCCCATGGCGACGAGGCCGTCCGTATCGGGCAGGAATCTTGCCATGCCGGCGATGCTGTCGCCGATCAGTGGCTGCCGGTCGCCGAGGATGGCGCGGTTCCATGGATCGTCGGCGACAAGGTCGACATTGCCGACAGGAAAATGCGCCGGATTGGAGGTGCCGATGCGGTGGGTCACCGATCGGTCGGGGGCGACGGCGATGAAGGTCGCCGTGCGGATACCGGGGATGGCGGTGAAGAGGTTTGAGAGCACGGCAAAGAGCGCCGAGGGGCCCTCGGCAAGCGCGGCTGCGAGCGCTTCTGCAGTGGCGGGATCGAGCGGGCTCATTCGGGGAAGAGCCGCATGGTACCGACCCAAAGCTCGATGGCCGTTTCGGTGCCGGTATTGGTGCCGCGATGCGGCTTACGGCTATCGAAATGGAGCGTGTCCCCGGCCTTGAGCGGATACTCGACGCCGTCGACCTCGTAGAGCATCTCGCCGGCGACGAGATAGACGAAGTCCTCGCCCTCGTGGCTCATCATTTCGGAGGCGTGGCCGGGCGGCACGTGGGAGAGGCAGGCGTTGAGCTTGGCCTCGGGGAAGCCGCGCTCGAGGAACTCGTAGTAACGCGAGGTGCCGTCGATCTTGTAGGTCTGGCGGGTGCCGGCGTGGGTAACGACCGAATGCGTGCGCTCGGGCTTGCGGGAGACGAACATATCCACCGAGGCGTCGAGCGCCTTCGCCACGTTGTAGAGCGAAGCGAGCGAGGGCGAGGAGATGCCGCGCTCGATCTGGCTGATGAAGCCGATGGTGAGGCCGGCCTCGTCGGCGACCTGCTGCATGGTCTTGCCGATGGCTTTGCGCCGCGCCCGGAGGCGCGCGCCGAGGTTGGTGTCTTCGGCCAGCTGTTCGGACATCTTCTCGATGTCGCGGGTGTTCATAGGATCGTCCGCCCCGGACGTGAAACTTTAGTGACACTAAAGGGGGGGATGTGGGGGGAGTCAATGGGGTGCCTCGACTCTCAGTCGGCGCCGCCCTTCTCCCCTTGAGGGAGAAGGTGGATCGGCCGAAGGCCGAGACGGATGAGGGGTATCTCGCAGCAATCGCGGATGTGGAGACATACCCCTCATCCGCCCTTCGGGCACCTTCTCCCTCAAGGGGAGAAGGCGATGCGGCACCCTTCGCCCTATCCCTCCGCCGCCACCGTCGCCAGTAGGGCATTCTGTTCCGGGGTGGGTTCCACAAAGCCCAATTCCTCCCGGATGCGGGTGGTGTCGAGGGTGAGGGGGTAGCGGAGGTCGGAGCTTTCCGCGCGTTCGTGGAGGAGGCCGCGGGCGGCGGGTGCGACGGGCTCGATAGTGATGGTGGTGCCGAGGAGGTCGGCGAAGACCTGGAGCCATTCCGCTGGCGTGCGGACGAAGGGCTGGCCGACATTGTAGATGCGGCCGGCAGCGCGCGGATCGAGAGCGGCGATGAGCATGGCTTCGGCGATGTCGTCGACATAGCCGTAGGAGTTGGGCCAGGCGGCGGCGCGCTCATCGATGCGGATAGTGCCGCCGGAGCGAACCGCGTCGATGGCCCATTTGAAGCGGTGCTGCTTGTCGCCCGGGCCAAAGATCATCGGGGCGCGGATGACTGTGGTGGAAAAGCGCGTGTCAGCGAGCGCAGCCTCCTCGATGAGGATCTTGTCGTAGTCCTCGAAGAGCGCCGCATCGACGCCCTGCGGGCGGCGGGGGTTGCCTCGGTAGGGGTGGCGGAAGGCGCGGAGCGGGTCGGTTTCCATGGCCGGGGCGCGCAGGATGGCCGGGGTCTCGCGCCGGAGGAGGCCGCCGTAGTTCGAGTACACATCGACCGAGGAGGTGAGCACGTAGCGCCCGCCGCGGCGGGCCATGAGCTCGAGCAGCGGGCGGGTGTTGAGGAGGCCGAGGGCGAAGATGTCGATGACAGTCTCGATCCTGTAGCGGTCGAGGATGGCAGCGAGCGCGCCTGGGTCCATGCGGTCGGCGGGTGCGAAGATGGCGCCGGCTGGGAGATCGACCGGATGCTGGCCGCGGGCGATGACGATGGGGTTGATGCCGCGCAGTTGCGCGCGGCGGACGATGGCGGGACCGATGAAGCCGGTGCCGCCAATGATGGCGAGGGTCATGGAGAAACCAGCGGCAGGTGCGGGATGTGCTTTGCGGCGATCTCGTCGAGCGACTCGTCGTAGCCGGCATCGGCATAGCGCATGACGCCAAGGGAGGTATCGTTGGTGAGGGCGAGGCCGAGCCGCTCGTCGGCGGCAGCGGTGCCGTCGGCGATGAGGGTAACGCCGGCCGAGGTCATGTAGCCGGCATAGCCGCCGCCGCCCGAGTGGATGACGACGAGATCGGCCTCGGAGGAGCAGAGCAGCATGGCATCGAGCAGCGGCCAGTCGGCGATGGCATCGGACCCGTCCTTCATCCGCTCGGTCATGATGTTGGGATGGGCCATGGCGCCCGCATCGAGGTGGTCGCGGGAGAAGGCGATGGGGCCGGCGAGCTGGCTGGAACGCACCATCTCGTTGACCTTCAGCGCCAGGGCGGTGCGCTCGCCATGGCCGAGCCAGGCGATACGGGCGGGGAGGCCCTCGAAGGGCACGTGCTGGCGGGCGAGGCGAATCCAGTTAGTGACAATCTTATTGTCGGGGAAGAGCTCGAGCACGACGTCGTCGATCTTGCCGATGTCGGCCGGGTCACCGGAAAGCGCCATCCAGCGGAAAGGGCCGATGGCGCGGGCGAAGAGCGGGCGCAGATAGGCCTCGGTGAAGATTTTTATGTCGAAGGCATTGTCGACGCCGCCCTGCCTGGCCTGGGTGCGGATGAGGTTGCCGTTGTCGAAGACCTCCGAACCCGCGGCCTGGAAGGCGAGCATGGCGCGGACGTGGTCGACGATGGAGGCGCGACTGGCGGCCATCAGTTGCCCCTGCCCTTCGACGCGCAGGTGGCGGACTTCCTCGAGGCTCATGCCCTTGGGGATGTAGCCGTGGACGAGATCGTGGGCACTGGTCTGGTCGGTGACGATGTCGGGCACAATGCCGCGCGCCACGATCTCGGGGTAGAGCTCTGCTGCGTTGCCGACGAGGCCGATGGAGGTGGCGCGCTGCTCGGCGACGGCGGCGTCGATCATCTTGAGCGCGGTGTCGAGATCGGGCGCGATCTCTTCGAGATAGCCGATCTCTCTGCGCTTGCGGGCGCGCTCCGGATCGACGTCGATGCAGAGGATGGCGGCACCGGCCATGCGGCCGGCAAGTGGCTGGGCGCCGCCCATGCCGCCGAGGCCGGCGGTGAGGATGAAGCGGCCGGCCAGCGAGCCACCGAAGCGCTGCTCGGCAATACGCATGAAGATCTCGTAGGTGCCCTGGATGACGCCCTGGCTGCCGATATATTGCCAGGCACCGGCAGTGAGGCCGCCCCAGGCAATGAGGCCTTTCTTCTCGAGCTCGTAGAACACTTCGGCCCTCGCCCACTGCCCGACGATGTTGCAATTGGCCATGATGACCAGCGGCGCCTTCGCATGCGTTTTCAGTAGACCGACCGGTTTACCGGATTGGATGAGGAGGGTACGATCCTCGTCCATGGTGAGCAGTGTCTCTACGATCTTTTTATGCGAGGCCCAGTTGCGGGCAGCCTTGCCGAGGGCGGCGTAGACGATCAGCTGGTCGGGATTTTCGCCGACGGCGAGGACGTTTTCGAGAAGGCGCAGCAGCCCCTCCTGCCGCCAGCCCTTGGCCCGCAGCTCAGGGCCGCCGGGGATAGGGAAGTTGGGGTGGCGGGGATTGGGCGTTGGCATTATTTCTTCCCTTTCTTCCCTTCTCCCCTGGAGGGAGAGGGCCGCGGTGGCATCGATCTCGGTCTCCCTCCCCCTTGTGGGGAGGGAAGCGGAGCTTGTGAGCGTCAGCGAACTAGCGAAGCTGGGTGGGGGTAGGCCCACGCGCCGGTGCGAGTTTCTACCCCCACCCTAGCGTCGCTACGGCGCTTCGCGCCTAGCTTTGCTTGCCCTCCCCACAAGGGGGAGGGAGACCCGACTGAGAGAGTCATCGCTTGCGCTTCTTGCCCATTCCAGCCAACGCATATTTCGCGAGCTCGATGCCCATGGCTTGTTCGACATAGGGGTACACCGTGGGGTCGAGGACGCTGGAGGAGAGCGGGATGATGGTCTTGGGGACGTGGAGGACGAAGACCTGCATCCCCACTTCGACCTGACCGACGCTCAGCGGGTTGCCGGCCTTGTCGAGCGTGGTGATGACGTCGGGGAAGGTGGCGAGGCGGGTGTCGCCGGCATCGTCGACGGCCATGTACTCGTTCATCACGTGGAGCGTGTGCGATGCGTCGCCCTTGCCGATGGTGATGGTGCCGATGTCGAAGGCGTCCCTGGTGTAGACGACGTTCTTGGCGGTGACTTTTCCGGAAACGAGGATGGTGCCGCCGCTGGTCTTCACGATGGCGTCGATGACCGCGGCGCCGCCCTTTTTCTCCGCCGCGATGATCGCCTCGCCGAGCTTCAGCGCCAGCGAAATGCCCCCGAGGGCGGCGTGCTGCTTGACGTAGCTGGCGCGGAGCGGGTTGCGGCAGGAGGCGATGAAGCCGCCGGACTGGTCGGCCGCAGTGCGCAGCACGGGCGAGATTTTCGCGGTGGCGCCGCGGACGACGAGTTCGATGTAGCGGTTGTCGGCGCGGTTGCCGCCGACCGCCGTCTGGATCATCTGCTCGGGCGAGCCGGCCATGCCGATCGAGCCCATGTC
Source organism: Devosia sp. (assembly GCA_036568845.1). GTDB lineage: Bacteria > Pseudomonadota > Alphaproteobacteria > Rhizobiales > Devosiaceae > Devosia_A. Next base: position 9,446 of record DATCRS010000560.1, read on the forward strand.
GCCGGTGGGATGGGCGCGGATATCGCCGACGGCGTCGAGCACCTTGGTGCCGAGCACGGCCGAGGGCAGCCAGGCGTTGAGCGTCGAGGACTTGCCGTTCTGGCCGATCATCAGGCCGGAGAGCTTTTCGCCCAGCGCCTCCTGCAGCAGCTGGGCGGCCTTGATGTAGTCAATGCCCTGCATCTCCCACGGCGTGGTCGAGGCCGGGGCTCCGATTGCGGCGGCAGTCGCGACCCAATCGTCGGGCGACAGCTCATCGATGGACACCAGCTCCGGCTTGCCGACACCAACGGCGGCGTAGCCGAGCATGCGGCCGTGATCGGCCCAGCCGCCACCGCCAGCGGCATAGACCGAGCCGCCCTTCACCGCGGGCTCGACGTCCTTTTCAGTGAGGATGCGTCCCATCAGTCGAGCTCCTTGTCCAGACGCTTCACGGCCTCGAGGAGGACGGCGGCGCCGAGCGCGATGTCCTCGGTCTTGGCGAACTCCTCAGGCGCGTGGCTGCGGCCGCCGAGGCAGGGGATGAAGATCATGCCGGACCGCGTCACCCGCGCCATCCAGGCGGCGTCGTGGCCGGCGCCGGAGGCCATGCGGCGATGCCGGGCGCCGACGGCGTCGCAGCTCTGGTCGAGCGTGCGCTGGACCAGCTCATCGAGCGGCGTCGGCTGGTTGTCGGAGATGATGCGGGGCGGGGCGATGGTGACGGCCTTTTCGGCGACGAGCCAATCCACGCCCTCCTGCAGGTGCGCGAGGAAGCGGTCCATGTTGGCGCGATCCTCGGCCCGCGCATCGATGAGGAGGCGAACGCTGGACGGCACGACATTGGCGGCGTTGGGCTCCATCGAGAACTCGCCTACCGTGGCGGCGAAATGGGTGTCGCCTTTCGAGAGCTCGATACCGAGATGCTCGATGTCGACCACCAGATGCGCGGCGGCGACGAGTGCGTCCCGGCGCGAGCCCATGGGGGTGGTGCCGGCGTGATCTGCCCTGCCCTCGATGATGACCTCGATACGCGTGATGCCCGCGATGGCGGTGACGACGCCGATGTCGAGCTCACCGGTTTCGAGCACCGGCCCCTGCTCGATGTGAAGCTCGAGGAAAGCCCTGATGTCGTCGCGATGCATGGCGACGGCGGGGCGACCGCCGACCTCGGCGATGGCCTGACGGAGGGTGAAGTCGTGCGCCTCGCGGTCGAGCCAGTCGTCGGGGCGGAGGCCGATCATGCCGCGGCTGCCGATGCAGGAGACGCCGAAGATCGAAACCTCTTCGGCGAGGAAGTCGACGATCTCGAGGTCGTGGTCGAGGGTGACGTGCTGGTCCTTCAGGGCGCGGGCGACTTCGAGGGCGGCGGAGATGCCGGCGATGCCGTCGAAGCGGCCGCCATCGGGCACGGTGTCGGAATGCGAGCCGAGCATGATGGTGCCAGGCTTGGCACCCGTCCCGGCGCGGCTGCCGATGAGATTGCCGGCGGCATCGATATGGGTGCGCAGGCCGGCATCCTCGAAGCGGGCGGCGAGCCAGTCGCGGCCCTTCAAAAAGGTCGGGGTGAAGGCGCGGCGGGTCCAGGGACGATCGGGTTCGGTGATGGCGGCGAGGCCATCGATGTCGCCGGCGATACGTGATGGGTGGATGGGAGTGTTGCGGGTCATCGCCTCACCTCCGGCCGGAGGAACTGGCCGTCGCCGGGGTCGGCGAGGACGGTGGTGCCGTCGAAGATCTGCCTCCCCCGGAGCCAGGTGGACTCAACGGTCCAGGGAAGGGAGATGCCGTTATAGGGGGACCAGCCGACGACGTTTTGGCCGGAAGCAGCGGCGTCGTAGACCTTCGGGCGATCGACGAGTACGGTGATGTCGGCGTCCTTGCCGACTTCGAGGGCGCCTTTGCGGTGGTCGAGGCGGAAGTGTCTGGCGGGGTTCTCGGCCATCAGCCTCGCCGCCCAGGTGAGGGGGACGTTGCGTTCGAGGGCGCCCTTGACGAAGAGCGGGACCATGACTTCGAGACCGGGGACGCCGGAGGCGTTTTTCAGCATGTCCGGGTCGGTCTTGCGGTCTTCGGACCAGCTGACGTGATCGGTGGAGACCAGCGTCACGTTACCGGCGGCGACCTGGCGCCATAGGGCTTCCACCTCGGCGCGCGGGCGGATGGGCGGATTGATCTTGGCCTTGCCGCCGAGGCGCTTGACGTCGTTCTCCTCGTCGAGGACGAGATAGTGGATGCAGCACTCTATGGTGGCGGCGAAACCCTGCTGGCGGTAGCTGGCGGCGATGTCGTAGCCGCGGCTCAGCGAGCAATGGACGACATGGGCGGGGCAGCCGGTGGCGGCGCCGGTCTCGTAGATCTGGAGAGTGGCGAGCAGCTCGGCAAGCGGCGGGCGACTCATCGCGTGGGCGCGCCAGTCGGTGATGCCCAGGGCCTTCACCTTCTCCATCGCGGTGCGGACATATTCGTCGTCCTCGTTGTGGACGCCGGCGGTCAATCCGGTGGGCGCGATCGTCGCGAAGCACTCTTCGAGCAAAGCCGGCGGGATGCGCGGGAAGCGGATTGGGTCGGTGCCGAAGGTGGAGAACTTGAAGGCGGCGACGCCGGCCTCGACCTGCTCGAGGATGCGGCTCGCGCCCTCGGCCGGGTCGACCGTGCCATAGAGGGCGAAGTCGACGCGGGCTTCGGCGGCAGCACCGGCGATCTTCTGCTTCACGGCGGCAGCGGAGTTGACGACGTTGCCT
>DATCRS010000561.1:0-10689 GCA_036568845.1 Devosia sp.
GGCATACCCCCACCCAGCTCCGCTACGGCTGCCGCCTAGCTCCGCTACCCTCCCCACAAGGGGGAGTGATAGCCGACTGCAACATCGCGCCGTTGATACCGCCGCCATTTGCTCTATGGTCTCCTCACGGAGCGAGGGAGGAAGACGATGGCTGCCGGCATTTCCATCCGCAGGGCGCTGTTGCCCGCGCTCCTCGTGCTCCTGCCTGCGCCTGTGCTGGCGCAGAGCGCCTTCGACGATTGCGCCGCGCAAGCCGCCAGCCAGTACGAGCCGGGATACGAGTCGATCGGCCGTGACATGACGGCGATGGATGCCGGCCTCGCCGTCGAGGCGTGCGAGCGGGCGCTGGGCGAAAATCCGGACAATGTGCAGGTCAAAGGCTGGCTCGCCCGCGCCTATACCTGGGCCGGCGAGACGGCCAAGGCCGTGCCGCTCTACGAGGCAGCCGCGGCCGGCGACAATGTGGTGGCGCTGGCGCTCTTCGGCGACATGCTGATCGTCGGAGACGGCATCGATGCGGATCTCGCGCGCGGCACCGAAATGCTGCAGCGGGCGGCCGATCTCGGCTTCGCGCCGGCGCAGAACAGCCTGGGCCTGAGCTACGATATCGGCGAAGGCGTGACGCAGGACCACCAGCAGGCGGCGCGCTGGTATCGCGCCGCGGCCGAGCAGGGCCTGCCGCGGGCGCAAGCCAATCTCGGGCTCATGTACATGCTGGGGCTCGGCGTCGACCTCGACTATGTGGCGGCTGCGGCCTGGCTGCAGCGCGCCGCCGACAAGGGCGACGCCAAGGCGCAGTACAATGTCGGCTACATCTATGAGATGGGGCTGCAGGTGCCCGTCGACCACTACCTAGCGGCCAACTACTACCGGCTCGCCGCCGACCAGGGCGACATGTTCGGCCAGAACGGGCTCGGCTACCTCACCGAGCACGGCCTCGGGGTTGATGCCGATCCGGCCGCGGCAGCCGCGCTCTACCAGCAAGCAGGCGACCAGGGGCTCGCCGTGGCCCTCTACAACCTCGGCACGCTCTATGAGGCCGGAAAGGGCGTCGGCAAGGACGAGGCCAAGGCGTTCGAGCTCTATACGCTCGCTGCGGGAGCCGAGGACATGGACGCCGCTGTCAATCTGGGGCTCATGTATCTCGAGGGGCGCGGCACGGCCGCCGATCCGGCGCTGGCGCTGGAATGGACGCAGCGCGCTGCCGACAATGGCCATGCGGTGGGGCTCAACAATCTGGGGCACATCTACGAGCATGGCATCGGGGTGACGGCCGATCTTGCACAGGCCCGCAGCTACTATCAGCAGGCGGCGGACCAGGGCTACGCCCTGGCGGCCGACAACCTCGCCCGGCTGGACCAGGCGAGCGAGCCCGACCCCTCGACCTTCCCCAATGGCGGCTACGCCCCGCTCACGGAACCCTATCCGGCGAACAAGCTGGATGGGTGAGGGCTGGCCAACGCCGCGCCGGTGACCGCTATTACCTAATGCTGTGGCTCTTGCTCTGCTCGCTCCCCAACCCCCGTCATCCTCGGGCTTGACCCGAGGACCCATTTCTCCGCTTGAGCGGGCGGATGGATGGGTCCTCGCGTCGGAGCGCGAGGATGACGGTGGTTGGGGTGGATGACGAGGCCGACGAGAGATCGAGCGAACTCAGTTTCTCCGTCGGGGACCACCGCGAGGTCAGATCTTACGCGGATGGCTCCAGATCCCTTTTCCTTGCCAGCAGCGCCGCCGAAGCGGCGATGCGGTGGGCGGAGGAGAAGAATTCGCGGTGGACGATGAAGCCGACCGTGACGAGGCTCACGGCGATGGCGAGCCAGGGTGAGGCGAACCAGGCGACGGTCGCCACCGAGAAGTAGTAGGCGCGGATGCCGTTGTTGAAGTTCTTGGCGGCAAGCGAGTTGAGCTGGGCCATGGCATCGATCTCGGCTTCGCTCACCCGGCCGGTGTGATCCATGGCGCCGATCATGATGCAGAAATGGTTGAACTGCCGGAGCGCCAGGGTGAAGGCGAAGAAGGAGAGGGTGAAGATCGCCAGCATGACCACGAAGTGGAACTGCAGGTCCGGCGCCGAATAGTCGGTGCCCATGCCGACGCCCTTCAAAGCCTCCGTCACCGCGCCGACCTGGCCCATGGCGGCGAAGATCGCCAGCACCAAGAGCACCGAGGTGGAGGCGAGGAAGCTCACCGAACTCATCAGGTTGGCCGAGAGGATGGCATCGAGCGGGGATTCACGCTGCGTGGCGTTCTTCACCCAGCGGCGGCGCTGCATGCTCATGATCACCGAGAGCGACGGCCGGTGCCGCTCCACCAGCGGCACGCCGTAGTTGTAGGCAAACCAGCAGAGCAGCGGGAAGATGGTGGCAAAAAGGGTCATGCGCGGCCGGGTCCGAATGGGTGTGCCCGGCTGTTATAGCGCGGCGGTAGCGATTTGCGATTGGGGAGTGGGGCGATGCGACGCCGCGGCTCCATCGCCTTCTCCCCTTGAGGGAGAAGGTGCCCGAAGGGCGGATGAGGGGTTTCTCTCCACGTACGCGATGGCCGAAAGATACCCCTCATCCGTCTCTCGCTTCGCTCGATCCACCTTCTTCACCTTCAATCGCTCCACTGGAGCGATTGATCGCTGCGCGACCGGCTCGAAGTCCCTCAAGGGGAGAAGGAGGACGACTGAGAGCACCGCGCCCGTCTACAGCGTGCGCGCATACCGCATGAAGATCTGCTGGATGCCGTCGAGCACCTCGGGTGAGAGCTCCAAATCCGCCGCCTCAATGTCGGTGCGCAGCTGCTCCATCGTGGTGGCGCCGATGATGACGGAGGTCATGAACGGCTTGGTGAGGCAGAAGGCGATGGCCATCTGGCAGACGTCGAGGCCGTGCTTTGCGGCGAGATCCATATAGGCGCGGATGGCGGGTTCGGTGATCTCGTTAGAGCGGTAGTTGCCGTTCGAGATGGCGCCGCGGCTGCCGGGCGGCAGCTTGCCACCGAGATACTTGCCGCTCAGCGCACTGGCAGCGAGGGGCGAATAGGCGAGGAGGCCGACATCCTCGTGGTGCGCCAACTCGGCGAGGTCGAGGTCGTAGTAGCGGCGGAGGAAGTTGTATTCGTTCTGGATGGTCTGGACGCGCGGCAGATCGAGCTCGGCCGAGAGCTTGAGGTACTGCATCGTGCCCCAGGCGGTCTCGTTGGAGAGGCCGAACCAGCGGATCTTACCTTCCTTGACCAGCTTGCCCATTTCCTGGAGCACTTCGAGGATGTTGGGCAGCACCTCGTCCTTGTTCTGCGTGTAGGGGTTGTAGGTCCAGCTGCCTTCCCAGTGGTAGTGGCCGCGGCGCGGCCAATGGATCTGGTAGAGGTCGATATAGTCGGTCTGCAGCCGGCGGAGCGAATTCTCCACCGCCTCGCGGACGCTGGGGCCATCGATGCCGCGGCCGTTGCGCACCCAGGGCCGGCCGCCGCCGGCGACTTTGGACGCGAGGATGATGTCGCGCCGCTTGCCGGTCTTTTTGAACCAGGTGCCGATGATCTCCTCGGTCTTGCCGTAGGTCGTGGCATCGGGCGGCACGGCGTACATTTCGGCGGTGTCGAAGAAGTTGATGCCCTGGGTCAGGGCGTAGTCCATCTGCTCGTGGCCATCGGCCTCGGTGTTCTGCTTGCCCCAGGTCATGGTCCCCAGGCAAATCTCCGACACCATGGCGTCGGTGCGGCCGAGCTTGCGCATCTTCATCGAAATATCCTCAACAATCCTCGAAAAGCCGCGGCACCGTAGGGTGGCGGGTAATGATCGGCAAGAGCCGATGGACGGATTTCGGGACCGTTCAAAAAACTGTCACGGGGCGCCATTTTGGGGTTGAGGTCGGCGGGGCGACCCCCTATATACCGCTCACCGGTGACGCCCTCGGGCGTCCCAGCAATGCGATCCCGGTCATGTCGCGGGATGGAGCAGCCCGGTAGCTCGTCAGGCTCATAACCTGAAGGTCGCAGGTTCAAATCCTGCTCCCGCAACCAATCGCATTCACGCAAAGGCGTCCCCCGGGGCGCCTTTGCTGTTTCCGGGGCGGTCGACGGAGCTCAGGCCAAAATGTCGATGGCGTGCTTTTGCATGTCGCCGGCGCGGCGGGCGACGTTGGCGAGGACCTCGAACTGCGTCTGGTTCATCAGCATGTCGACCATCTCGGCGGCGATGTCGACGCCTTGGCCGAGCGGCGTACCGGCCCCGGCGCGAGTGATGTTGGTGGCGTTGCGTTCGAAGCGGGCGGCAGCGGCATTCATCCCGCCGGCGGCGATGGAAAGAGCGGACAAAGCGGTCTCCTGTTACCGCGTTTGTACCGCATCATCTGTGCGCGGCCGTTAAACCGGCCGCACAATTTGCCGGGCATTTTCAGGTGTTTTTCGCGAGCCGGCTGTCGAGCAGGTCGCCCGATTGCTGCAGGATCGGGTAGGCGACGCTGGCAAAGAGCGAGTTGATCGTCTTCAGCGCCCGCACGGTTTCGAGATGGATGTTGCTGGTCTCGACGCTCTGCGCGGTGCCCGAGCGCAGGCGGTTCAAATGCTGGCCGTAGCTCTCGCGTTCGGCCGAGCTGACCGCTGCCTTTTCGAGCAGCAGCTGGCGGGCGGACTCGCGATCCTTGCTCACCAGGACGTTGAGGGCAAGCTGCATGTTGGCCATCACCCGGTGGTGCAGCTCGTTGAGCTCGCGCCAGCCCTCGGGCGAGAATTTGAGCTGCTGGTCGCGGCGGGTCTCGGCGAGTTTCAGCAGCGTCTTGGAGATGGCGTCGCCGACATATTCGAGATTGATGGCGAAGTTGGAGAGCTCGTGGCCGCGCTGCGCATCGGCCTCGCCGGAATAGTCGATCTTGGCGAGGTACAGCTTTATCTCCGCCTGGGCCTGGTCGACGGCCTTTTCCAGCGCCCGCGCCTGCTTGATCTTTTCGGGGTCGCCGGTCTCGTAGAGCTCCATCAGCGGGGTCAGCATGCGCTCGATGATCTCGGCCATGCGCAAAAGCTCGCGGGTGGCGCTGGCGAGCGCCAGGGCCGGCACGCCGACCACCGCCTGGTCGAGGCAGCTCTGCGCGTCGGCCAGCGGGTTGGCCAGTTCCTCGGGCGTCGGCTTGGGTTTCACCAGCCCCTCGATGAGCCGGGCGGTGACCCCGGTCAGCGGCAGGCAGATGACCAGCAAGGCAGCGTTGAAGGCGAGGTGGAAGCTGATCAGCTGCTGCGCCGGGGCGCTGCCCAGCCAGGTGGCCGACGGTTGCAGCAGGTGGAAGGCGAAGAGCGCCAGCACCGCGCCGGTGCCGCGGAAGGCGAGGTTGCCCCAGGCGATGCGGCGCGCCTCGACCGCGGCGGTGCGGGTCAGGCCGACGGCGATCAGGCCGCCGCCGAGATTGGCGCCGCAGAGCAGCGAAACGCCGAGCTCGAGCGGCACGAGGCCCTGCGCCGCAAAGGTCGCGATGAGGAGGATGGAGGCGACCGAGGAATGCACCAGCCAGGTGAAGGCGGCGCCGATCAGGAAGGCGGTGAGGATGTCGCCGCGCAGATAGTTCACCACCAGCGGCAGGAAGTCGGCCTCGCGCAGCGGCTCGGTGGCTTCGCCGATCATCTGCAGCGAGACGAGGATAAGCGCCACCCCAATGGTGATGCGCCCGGCTTGCCGCAGCTCGCGGTTGTTGCCCTTGAAAAAGAGCGCCGCGCCGGCGAGCAGCAGCACGGGGACGACCCAATGGAGGTCGATCGAGAGGATCTGCACCACCAGGGCCGAGCCGAAATCGGCACCCAGCATCAGCGCCAGCCCCGTCGCAAGCGTGATCACGCCCGAGGCGGCGAAGCCGGCGGCGAGTATGGCCACGGCGGTGGAACTTTGCAGCAGCACGGCGACGCCCGCGCCGATGCCGGCGGCGCGCAGCCGTCCGCCGCCGGACGAGCGCAGCACGCGCTTCAGCCGCGGCTCCTGGCTGCGCTCAACGCCGGTCCGCACCATGCGCACGGCCCACAGTAGCAGCGCAATGGCCCCAGCCAGATGGAGGAGCAAAAGGTAGGCGGTCAAATCAGCTATTCCATTCGTTCAGACGATAGAATGCCTATTCCACCCACTTGTCCAGAGTCGGGCGGGGGTGGAACAGGCAAGAAATATAGGGGTCTCAACCTGAACCGGCCGTGATGGGTTCCGGGGATGGGAAAGGCGGGCGGTTTACCGGTCTGGGGTGGCTACCGCCGCCTGCAGTGGCATGGCATAGGGGCGCGGCGACCAGTCCTCTGGAACCGATATGACAATGCACGACGATCAGATCGCTATCGACGTGGATGCAGTTCGCGCGATGGTTGGGGAGCAGTTTCCCCAATATCGTGGCCAACCGATCGAGCGGCTCAAGGTGGAGGGGACGGTCAACGCGATCTTTCGGATCGGCGCGGAGGCGGCGGCGCGGTTTCCGTTCCGGGCGACCGATCCGGCCCTTTGCTCCAAGACGCTCGCCGACGAGGCGGCGGCGATGGCGGAATTGGTGCAGCATTGCCCGTTTCCGACGCCGAGGCCGTTGGGACTGGGCCGGCCGGGGGCCGGATACGCGTTGCCCTGGTCGATGCAGACATGGGTCGCGGGAAATGTCGCGACGCCGGATGGGCTGGCGCGATCGGAAACCCTTGCGCTCGACCTTGTCACTCTCATCTCCACGCTGCGGGCGGCCGATACCCGTGGCCGGCCGTTCGACGGAAACGGTAGAGGCGGCGACCTGCAAGACCACGACGCGTGGATGTCGGTCTGCTTCGAAAAGAGCGAAGGTCTCCTCGACGTGCCACGGCTGCGGCAGCTCTGGGCAAAGTTCAGGGAACTGCCCAGGCCAGGCCGCTTCGTCATGAGTCACAAGGACCTCATTCCGGGCAACCTGTTGGTCGATGGCGAACATCTCGTCGGCGTACTCGATGGCGGCGGGTTCGGACCGGCGGATCCGGCACTCGACCTGGTGGCCGCTTGGCATCTCTTCGAGTACGAGGCGCGCCAGACCCTGCGGGAGCGTCTCGAGGCGAGCGTCATCGAATGGCAGCGCGGTGCTGCCTGGGCCTTCCAGCAGGCCATGGGGCTGGTCTGGTATTACCAGCACAGCAATCCGGGGATGGCCGCGCTGGGCCGCAGCACGCTCAGGCGCATCCTCGACGACGCGGATATCTAGCCGCCTCCACGTCAAGCCCGCGGAACCGACGTTGTTGCATGGAACAAACCTCACTATCATAGGTTAACAACTCAAGTTGCCGGCGACCTCTCGCGCGAAAACGCGTAAATGGCCGGCCCGGAGGACGAGCCGCTGCCTCCTTGCTCTAGTCGCTGCCGATGCGGGGCAGAACGAACGGAGCGCAAACCATGCTTCATACTGCCATCGAACAATCCGAGGCGCGGCGCCTCACCGACGTCTTGCGTGCCAAGAGTGAGCCCAGCGTCGTCTTTGACAGCAAGGGACCCGTTGCCGAGAAGGCGTCCTCGCTGCAGATCGTTCTCGAGGGCGCCGTGCTGCGCCAGCGCTTCCTTGCCGACGGTCGCCGCCACACCGTCGCGGTCTACTATCAGGACGACGTCATCAATCTCGGGCGCTATGCCGGCGCGGCCGCTTCGGAGACGGACTATCTCCTCGCGGTCAAAGGATCGGTGATCGGCTCGGTCGCCGACGACATGGTGAACATGCTCAGAGCCGAGGCCGCGCCCGGGCTCGATGGCGTGGGCGTCCTGGTCTATCGCGAGCTCGGCATTGCGCAGGAGCGGATGACGTCGCTCGGCCAGCGCAGCGCCATCGAGGCCATGGCGCATTTCTTCTGCGAAACGCTGATCCGTTGCGCACGGCCGCTGGCGAACTTCCGGCAAGAGCACTGCCGGTTGCAGATGACCCAGGAGATGCTGGCCAGCGTGCTGGGAATTTCCTCGGTGCACGTCAACCGCGTGCTGCAGGAGCTGCGGCGGCAAAAGCTCGCCGACATCGTCGACAGCGAGCTCATCGTCTACGATTACGAGCGGCTGGCCGAACTGGCCGAATTCGACGACGGGTACCTGTCGCCGATCTAGCGGGAGGGGCCGCTAGCGGGCTCGATGCCCGCTTTGGCGTGCGGGTATCGGCTGCCCGTCGTCGGCGTATTGGTGGAGCTTGTTCCGCAGCGTTCTCAGCGAGATGCCGAGAAGCGCCGCCGCGACCGTGCGGTTCCCGTCGACGTCCTTGAGCGTATCGAGAATGAGGCTCCGCTCCACCTCGGAGATGGTGCGCCTCTCGGGGCGAGGCGGGGCCGGCTCAACGCTGGGTGGGGCCGGTGTTCGCGCTTCGGCGACCCGTCCCTGTCGGCGCAGGCGGAACGGTTCATCGAAGGGGCCGAGACGGCCGTTGACGTAGTCCTGAGCAACGGAGATGGCTTTCGGCCCACCGAGCAGCATCGCCAGTTCGTCGAGATATTCCCGGTCGGTCTCGCTGCTGTCGTGATTGCTCCAGCGCTTCAGAATGGCGCGGGCCTCGGCCAACACTTCCTGGGCCTTGCCCGGCTTGAGCACAGCAAGCAGCTCGTTGAGGTAATTTCGGTCCGGACCAGACGCCTGAACAATAGCTCGGGACAGTATCCCCAGGGCCATGACAACAGTGCGTTCGGGGTCGAGCGAATCATTTGCCATGTAACAAAGTATACTTTGTTGTTCCGCGTTGCGCAATAAACCATGTTACAAAGAGCCGAAACTAGTCAGCCTGCTCAATACTCGGATGCCCGAGAACCGCCGGGATGAGATGCAACGTTGCAGCCGCTCTCAGGCACCTTGGTTTGGACTATGCAAGTTCTGTGATCGTTACCACATCGGCGGCGGCTGAAATTTGATCCAGCGCAAGTTTGTCGCCTGGCGGCGCCAGGGCTGGTGGTTGCCTCAGGCCTTCCAGTGGGTGGTCGGCTCGGCGAGGGTTTGCAGCGCCTCCGGCGGTTCGCCGGCGATGCGGCGGATGAGGAGGCGGGTGAGCTCGCCGCCGGCGGCGTGAACGTCCTCGGCGATGGTGTCGATTTCCGGGAAGAGCGCCGGCAGGACGTCCGAGGTCTGCTTGCTGATGAACTGCATGTGTTCGGGCACACGGATGCCTTCGTCGCGCAAGCCGGAGACAAGACAGATGGCGCGCATCTCGCTGTCGCAGAGAATGCCATCCGGCCGATGCGGATCGCGGGCGAGATCGCGACCGATCTGGCGGAGCTGGGCGGCATCGTGCTCACCGGGGCTGGCGAGCACTTTCGTTTCGAGCTTCATCCGCGCGGCAATGCGCTCGAAGGTGGTGACGATGGTGTGGTAATTGTTGGTGGCACCGCCGCCGATGGCCAGCATCACGGACTTGCAGCCCAGATCGGCGAGCCGCTCCACGGCAAGGCGCACGAACTCCTCGGAATGGAAGTCGTGATAGGCGTGCGGCGAGAAGAACTCCGTGCGGCCATGGGTCACGAACGGAAAATCCGCGTCGGTCAGCAGCTGCACCCGCGGGTCCCGCGCCGTGGTGTGGGTGAGGATGATGCCATCGGCGGTGCGGTTCTCGAGAATGTAGCGAACGGTCTCGACCGAATGGCTGCGGTCGAATTCGGGCGAGACATTGAGATGGTAGCGCGTGCCCTTGATGCCGGCGCCGATGCCCTGGATCATATGACGGGCGAAGTCGATGGAATCCTCGGCGCCGTCGAGCACGAGGGCGATGACATTGGTCTTGCCGGTGCGGAGGCGCACGCCGGCGCGGTCGGGCACGTAGCCGACCGAGGCGGCCACTTCGGCGATGCGGCGGCGAGTTTCTTCCTTGAGGGAGGTGCCGCCGCGCAGCGACAGCGAGACCGTCGACTGGCTGAGGCCAGTCAGCTCGGAAATGGTCCGCAATGTCGCTCGCTTCTTCGGCGGCTGGCCGCCGGTGGTCTTGCTCATCTGCCCTGGTCCCCGTTGCGCATCCATGTCACGCGGCAAGGCCATTTTCAACAGGTACGATTCTGCAACGTTACACTGATTGACGTACGTCAAGTCGCGGAAGCCCCGCCTCTCTAACGCCTGTCGATTGTGCACATATCCCCATCATAGATACGGCTTTACAGAAATTGTTGCAACGTTGCAGTGGCTGTGCTTGGTTACGGCAGCACCCTCGGGGTGTCGCGCAGAACGTCCGGCAAGGGCACGAGGCGCGCAATGGAGGAGGATTGATCTTGTTGAGAACCAAGTTGATAGGCGCTGTCGCGGCGTCCGCGCTTTCGGTCGCCATGGCACTGCCGGCCCAGGCCGAGGTCTCCATCATGTATGCCGAATGGCTGGCCTCGCTGGTCGAGCCGGGCATCGCCAACTACGAGGCCGCGACCGGCGAGAAGGTGAATGCCATCAAGCTGCCCGGCGACGGCTATGTCGAGCGCGTGGCGCTGGACCTCGCCGCCGGCACCGCCGCCGACGTGATCCAGATGGACAGTTTCGTGGTCTCCGAGCTGGCGTCGGCCGGCTATGTCGAGCCGCTCGACGGGCTCTCCTCGAGCTGGGATCAGTACCAATATTACATGAAGGGCCTGCTCGACGTCGTCTCCTATGACGGCCACGTCTATGCGCTGCCCACCGATACCGACGTGCGCATGCTCTGGTACAATCTCGAGCTCTTCAAGCAGGCCGGCATCGCGACGCCATGGGAGCCCAAAAGCTGGGACGACGTGCTCGCCGCGGCGCAGACAATCAAGGAC
>DATCRS010000562.1:0-15564 GCA_036568845.1 Devosia sp.
GCATGGTCTTAAAGTTTGCCGAAACGTTTCGGCTAATTAACTATACCCACTTCCGACGGGTTTTAAACAGGCTCTTTTAAGGTCTGTCTGACTCCCGGAATTTCCTATGAGGCAAAAATTTCGCTAGCAATAGCTTGACGAGATTCATAGATCGTTGTAAATAACCATTTGGTTTTAAAACCTATTGGTTATATATGACCTCCCCCAGCCATCTCGATGCCACCTTCGCCGCGCTTGCTGATCCCACGCGGCGCGCCATCCTCGCCCGATTGGCCATCGGCGAGGCTTCGGTGAATGAATTGGCGGAGCCCTTCGCCATGAGCCAACCGGCGATTTCCAAGCACCTCAAGGTGCTGGAAAATGCCGGCCTCATCTCTCGTGGCAAGGAAGCGCAGTGGCGGCCGTGTAAGCTCGAGGCCGGTCCCCTGCGCGACGTAGCGGCGTTCCTAGAGAACTACCGCCAGTTCTGGGAGCAGAGCCTCGACCGCCTGGATGACTACCTCCAGGCGCTGCAGAAGGGAGACCCCGGCGGCCCGAAGAACTAGCCGCCGGACCAACGCCAAGACACAACCCGCGGACGCGCCTTGGGCGCGAGTGGCGAAGCCATGCCCGCTTGTGACGGAAGGAGCCGCCAGGATGGCGCAAGATGGCCAAGATCGTCTCATTCGGCGCCTACCGGGCGCGGCTGCGGCGCCGGTCCATCTGGGCGCACCGTCTTGAATTTCACCGCTGGATCTGGCGCGAAAGCCTCGACCGCCTCGCCAGTTACCTCGAAACGCTGAAAAAGGAGAGAGAAATGAGCGACAAGAAGGATTTGAAGATCGAAGCCCCGGCCGGCGAGCGGCACATGATACTGACCCGCACCTTCGACGCACCCCGTTCCCTGGTCTGGCGGGCGCTCAGCCAGCCCGAGCACGTCATCCGCTGGTGGGGTCCGCATAGCCACGCCAACAAGGTGCTCAAGTTTGATTGGCGGGTCGGCGGGGAGTGGCGCATCCAGTCCAGCATGTCCGACGGCACTGTGATCGTCTTTCACGGCGAGTACCGCGAGATCGAGCCGGAATGGAAGACGGTCCAGACCTTTGCCGTCGAGGGCATGTACGACGGCCAGTACAGCGTTGAGACGCTGACGCTGGAAGAGGTGGACGGCAAGACCATCTACAAAGTCGTCTCCGTGCTGCCCGACGTCGCCGCCCGCGACGGCATGCTGCAGTCCGGCATGGAAGTCGGCGTGGTCGAGGGCTTCGAGCGGCTCGACGCCATCCTTGTGGAACTCAAGGCCGAGCAGCGCTGAGCGCGTCACAAACCCAGAGGAGGAACCCATGCCCTTCGTCACTTCAAAGGACGGCACCCGCATCGCGTATGACAGCGTGGGTTCCGGCCCTGCCGTCCTCCTTGTCGACGGCGCGCTGTGCTACCGCGGCTCGGGCCCTGCCCTGCCGCTGGCCGACGAGCTGAAAGATCAGTTCACCGTCTATACCTATGACCGGCGCGGCCGGGGCGAGAGCGGGGATACCCAGCCCTATGCCGTCGAGCGCGAAATCGAGGATCTGCAGGCGGTGATCGCCGCCGCCGGCGGCTCCGTGATGCTCTACGGCATCTTCTCCGGCGGTGCCCTGGCCCTGGAAACCGCCAACCGGACGGCCGCCGTCAGCAAGGTCTTCGTCTACGAGATCCCGTTCATCACCGATACATCCCGCAAGCTCGCGCCTGGCTATGTCGAGCGGATGAACGAGCTCGTCCGCGCCGGCAATCGCGGCGGTGCTCTCAAGCACTTCATGCGCACCGGGGTCGGCGTGCCCGCCTTCGCGGTCTTCATGATGCAGTTCATGCCGATGTGGAAGCGGCTCAAGGAGATCGCCCCGACCCTTGTCTATGACACGGCGCTGACGGCGCCGATGCAGGCGAGCCGGACCATTGCGCCCGGGACCTGGGCCAACCTCACGCAACCGGTCATGGCTGTCGGCGGCACCAAGAGCGACACCTGGATGCGCAACGCCCAGAAGTCGATCGCTGACGCGCTTCCCAACGCGCGGCATGGCGAGCTGGAGGGCGAAAACCATATGGTCAAGCCCACCTCGATCGCCCCGATGATCAAGGAATTTTTCGCCGTCTAGCGGCGCGCGAAGCAGAGGAGAGTGCCATGGAACCGGTCGTCCTGCTCCCCGACGGGCAGCCCACGCTCACCATCTCGCGGACCTTCAATGCGCCGCGCGAGCTGGTCTGGAAGATGTTCTCCGACCCGTTCCACCTGACGCAATGGTGGGGTCCGAAGGGCTACACCAACCCCATCTGTGAGCTCGATTTCCGCGAAGGCGGCCGCTGGTACCACGTGATGCGCGGACCGGACGGGCAGGATTATCCGGCCGACAGCACCTTCATCGAGATCGTGCCGCCCGAGCGGATCGTCTACCGCAACCGAGTGGTGACCGAGCACGACTGGGTCGGCGACCCGCCGCCGAGCTTCAAGCGGACGCTGACCTTCACTGAGGCCAATGGCGTGACCACGCTCACCCTCTTTGCCGAGTTCGACAGCATCGACCGCCGCGAAAGTGTCCGGAAGCGCGGTTTCGTCGAAGGGACGCTCGAGAGCTACGACCGTCTGGCCACCCACCTGGAGGCGCTCACGTGACAGTTCTGACCACCGCCTGACGCGGCGACCCCCAACGATGATTTCGACGCCCAACGCGCCTGCGGTGCCACGGCACCGCTTACCCAAGAGGAGAACAAAATGCTTCGCCGTACCCTTCTCGCCGCCGCTGCGCTGGCCGGCCTCACCCTCGCCCTCCCCCTAACCACACAGTCGCAGGAGCAACAGATGCAGAACCCAACTCCCACCAAGTCCGGCTACGCCCCCGCCAACGGCGTCGAAGTCTACTACGCCGTCTATGGCGAAGGCTCCCCGATTGTGCTGCTGCATGGCGGCCTGATGTCGGGCAGCTCATTCGCCCCGATCATCGACACCATGGCCGAGAACCATCAGGTCGTGACCATCGACCTTCAGGGCCACGGCCACACCCTCCCCTTCGACCGCCCGATGACATTCGAGGCCATGGCCGACGATGTTGCCGGCGTCATCGAGCACCTCGGCCTCGAAAAGCCGGCAATCCTTGGCTATTCGCTGGGCTCCACCACAGCGCTGCGCGTCGGTATCCAGCATCCCGACCTGGTGAGCAAGCTCGTCCTCGTCTCGGCGCCCTTCGCCTTCGACGAAGGTTGGCACGACTTCAATCGCGAGGGCATGCGCTCGATGACCGCTGCCCAGGCCGACGGCATCATGCAGTCGCCCATGGGTGCCGCCTATGCTGCCGAGGCTCCGGACGTAAAGAACTTCCCGGTCCTACTCGACAAGGTGGGCGACATGATGCGGGCCGGCTTCGACTATTCCGAGGACGTCAAGCAGCTCAAGGTGCCGACCATGCTGGTCTTTGCCGACTGGGATGCCGTGCGTACTAGTCACGTGGCCAAGTTCTGGGAGTTGCTCGGCGGCGGGCTGCAGGATGCGGGCTGGGACGGCGCCAACATGAACCAGAACCGCCTCGCCATCCTCCCGGGCTTCACCCACTACAACATGGTGTCGCCACAACTGGCCCAGGCTGCACTCGGCTTCATCGACGGCCAATAAACTCCAACTGGCGCGGCTTCGGCCGCGCCTCCTCTGCATGGGAAAACACATGGGCAAGTCGATCGTCAGCGCGCCGGAGGGCGCCAATTGGTTCGAGATCTCGCGCGACTTCGCCGCGCCGCGGGCGCTGGTCTGGAAAATGTACACCGACCCGCAGCACCTGGTGCATTTCTGGGGGCCGAAGGGCGGTTCGGTGCCGCGCTGCGACCTGGATCTACGCGTCGGCGGCATGTGGCACCACACTATGCGGTTCCCCGGCGGCAACGACTACAGCTATTCCAGCTGCTACCTCGAGATCACGCCGCCCGAACGGCTGGTCTACCGTGATGCCCCGCTGGACGCATCGTCCGAGGACGAACTGCCACCGGCAACAATGATCTCGACCATCCGCCTCGCAGAGATTGCCGGCGGCACTCGGGTCATCGCCCATATAGAAGTGCTCACCGTCGAGGAACGCGACCGGGTCATCCGCAACGGTTTCGCACTGATGGTGGATGGCGGTCACGACCAGCTGGAGGAGTATCTCAGGCAATTCGCGTAGGGTCGCCGAACGAGTTTACCCCCTCGCCATCTCCGCAAAGAGCCCCTCGGGCCCCTCGACCTCCCTCAGCCGCCTGCCCTCGATCTGCAGGTACCGCGTGCCGATGTTCCGGACGAAGGAGCGGTCGTGCGAGACGAGAATGCAGGTGGCCTCATGCTCCAGGATTTCCGCCTCCAGCTTCTCCTGGCCGACGATGTCGACATGGTTGGTCGGCTCGTCCATGAGGTAGAAATTGGGCTCGGTGAGCCGCAGCGCCAACAGACCCAGCCGCGCCTTCTGGCCCAGCGACAGCTCTCTGATCGGCCGGGCCTGCTTTTCGACCGTGAAGCCCGCGCCGGCCAGCAGCGCTCGGTTGCGGGCGTCGCCCAGCCGAAAGCCGCCGATCACGTCCTCTGGCGTCGACGTTGGCGGAAGCTGCGAAAGATCCTGGTCAGTGTAGCCGAGGACTACCGACGGCGTGACCTTGATCCCCGGCACGGTGGCGCCGGTCATGGCCCGGTGGATGAGCTTGACCAGCTGTGACTTGCCGGTGCCGTTGCGGCCGAGCAGCACGATGCGATCGCCCTGGAAGACGTGGAGCTTTTCGATCCGGAACAGCGCCTCGCCGCCCGGTGTCGCTACCGTGACGTTCTCAATGGCCAGCAGGACCTTGGCATGGGTACCGGAATTCACGAGCCGGATATCCCCCGAGCGTTCCTTGTGCACCGGCACGGCCGCCGCTTCGATCTTGGCGGCCCGCTCCTTGAGGTACTTGGCCTTGACCGTCAGCAGGTCGCTGCCTGAGTTGATCCCGATATTGGTGAGCTTTGCCGCTTGCTTCCGCAGCTGCTTGGCCTCTTTGAGATCGCGCTCGAGTCTCATCGCGTCGGCGGCGTCGCTCTCCTCCAGGGCCCGTCGGGCAGCGGTATAGGGCAATGCGAAGGTGCGCGAGTTCTCCGGGCGGAGGAACAGGGTGCGATTGGTCACGGCGTCGAGGAAATCGCGATCGTGGCTCGCCACCAGCATCGGAACGCCCGCCGCGACGGTGTTGAGCCAGGTTTCGAGCTGGAAGATCTTTTGCAGGTCGAGATGGTTGGTGGGCTCGTCGAGCAGCAGCGCATCCGGTTGTCGGACCCAGACGCGCATCAGCAGCATCAGCCGTTGCCAGCCGCCGCTGAGCGCCGTCACCGGCCGCTGCCGCATGGCTTCAGGCGCCTCGAACTCGTCGAGCACGACGTCCACGCGCCAGCGGTCCGTATCGCGTTCCGCGGCCGGCAGGGCGTCGAGCACGGCCTCGTAGAGCGTCAGCAGCAGTAGCCGCGCAGCCACCTCCTGCTCGACATGGCCGAGAGCGAGACCGCGCGAGCGCACGACCTCGCCTTCGTTCGGCTCCTGCGTGCCGGCAATGCAGCGCAGCAGGGTCGACTTGCCCATGCCATTGCCGGCAACGAGACCAACGCGATCGCCATCCTGAATGACGAGATCGAGATGGGAAAAAAGCGGGCTACCCGCGATGACGGTAAGGTTCTTGAGGCTGATCGAGCCCATGATCTTCTCTCTGGAGTTCTTGGCGCAGCAGCGCCTGGCCTGGCGCCACGCGGCGCCTCATGGGCGAACCGGAGAAGATGAGACGATTGTCGTCGGACCCGCTCGGTCAGCCCTGCAACGAAAGCTGCAGGGCAGGAACAGGCCCACGCTGACGATGGGGGCGATAGTAACAGGTCATGCCGCCCTCCTCTTCGCTGGCGTCGGGACGGCCATGCTTATCGCCGCTCGCACGCCGACGCAACCCTGCGTCAGGCGAAGTAGAAGACGGCAGTCGTTGCAAGAAGAACAGGGAGGCGTGGTAGGGTCAGATGGGCAAGCCGGTACGCAATACTAGTAAATCCGGCTTGCAACCATCGTCTACTCGAACCCCGCGCCACGCTTTCAGTCGCGAACTCAGTACGGCGACCAACGGCGGCGCGCATACGGCAACTCCATACACAGACCGTATGGGTATTTTTCTAGCAGCGCGCGCTTAAGAAAGTGCTTCCGAGAAGCAAACGGATTCTAAACCGCCTGCTCCAAATCGGATCGCGATGCTCACGCCGGCCGCAGCCGCTTGCGATCCAAAACCCTGCCGCTGCAGGAGTTTACCAGCAGGATGTAGACCCACTTGCCCTTGGTCGCGCGGGCCTGGATGCGGCGGTCGTTCTCGACGTTGAGATAGATGTCGCTGTAGCCCTGGCGCGAGATGGCGCGGCGGATGGCGCTGTTGGTCATAAGGCAAAGGCGGTACGGACCGTCATAGAATTCGCCGTCGCCCCAGTCGGGCCAGAACTGCGCCGTGCTCGGGGTTGCGGTCAGCGCCGAGGCACCGAGCGCGGCTGCCACCATGAGGTTGCGGAGAAGTTTCATCATCTCGGATCTCCTTGAAATGCAAATCCCGGCCCTTGGGCCGGGATCGAGGACACGGGGAGGAACGTGCCGAACTCTAGAACTTGAACTCGAAGCTGAAGCCCGGACGGAAGTTCCGGAGCCGCTGGATACGGTCGACTTCGCCGGTGCAGCGGTTGACGCGCATCGAGTACCAGGTGCGGCCATCGCGGGCGATCACGCCGACGCGGTTGCGCGGCAGGTCTTCGACGATCTGAACGTCGCGGTAGCCCTCGTCGCGGATGCCGCGGATGATCTGCCGGTCGGTGAGGCAGACCTGCGGGCGGATACGGCCGTAGCCATCGCTGTCGACGCCGAAGCCGACGCTCGGCTTGCCGTCAGGACCGACACCAAACTGGAAATTGAAGGAAGGCTGGGCCATGGCGGGGGTTGCAACAACATAGGCAGGTACGCCGAGCGCCAGCGCGACAATCGCAGCCCGGCCACTGGTCTTGAGGAAGGAAAGCATCTTGGTCATTTTTGTTCTCCTTGGGAGGTGATAACGCCGCCGGGTCTAGAAGCGTGCCCCGACAATATTGGTTCCGGGGTGAACGCGTGCCCAATCGCCCGTTCATCTCCCGTTCATAATGGCGCGAATCCGCGCCGCAGGAAATGCGGTGATATCAGGCCCATGAATGGCGAGAATGCAGAGCCTCTCGCCCGGCACTGCCTACTGGCCCGACGGGATGGCCTGCATTCTCGCCGAGGCTTATCGTGTCGTCCGCTTGAACCGGCCCAGAATCCAGCATTCACATCGTGTTCAGCCCGGGTTGACGGGGAAAGCCGGCGCCGCCATATCGGCCCTTAACCTCATCAATCGCCGAATCTGCTAGTGCTGGCGGACGCCGATTCGCGTTCCCGCAAGGATGCCGATGGACCTCTTTTCCGACGACGAGCCCACCAAGCCGCAGGCCAAGGTCACCAAGACCGAAAAGCCCGCTAATGTTTCGCATGCCAATTCCTATTCGGCAGCTGACATCGAGGTGCTCGAAGGGCTTGAACCGGTCCGGCGCCGGCCCGGCATGTATATTGGCGGCACCGACAGCAATGCGCTCCATCACCTCTTCGCCGAAGTCATCGACAATTCGATGGACGAGGCGATCGGCGGCCATGCCACCCGCATCGAGGTGCATTTCGGCGCGGACGGCTATCTCACCGTCACCGATAATGGCCGCGGCATTCCGGTCGAGAACCATCCGAAGTTCCCCGGCCGCTCCACGCTCGAAATCGTCATGACCACGCTCCATGCCGGCGGCAAGTTCGACGGCAAGGCCTACGAGACCTCTGGCGGCCTGCACGGCGTCGGCGTTTCGGTGGTCAACGCCCTCTCCGACGATCTCGTGGTGGAGGTGGTGCGCGACCAGATCGTCCACCGGCAGAGTTTCAGCCGTGGCAAGCCTATCTCGGGCGTCGAGCAGGTCGGCCGGGCGCAGAACCGCCGCGGCACCACTACCCGCTTCCACCCCGATCCGCAGATCTTCGGCGACAAGGCCGAGTTCTCGCCGCTGCGCCTGTTCAAGATGACGCGCGCCAAGGCCTATCTCTTCGGCGGCGTCGAGCTGCGCTGGAGCTGCGACGAAAGCCTCGCTACCGACGAAGTTCCGGCCAAGGCCAGCTTCCACTTCCCCGGCGGCCTCAAGGACTTTCTTGCCGCCCGCATCGAGGGCGAGCCACGCATCGTTGACGAGATTTTCTCGGGCAACGCGGGCAAGCCGGGTACCCACGGCGCCGTGGAATGGGCGGTGAGCTGGAACCTCGGCGACGGCTTCGTCTCGTCCTACTGCAACACCATTCCCACTGCCGAAGGCGGCACGCACGAGCAGGGCCTCCGCACCGCCCTGCTCCGCGGCCTGCGCAACTATGCCGATCTCACCGGCAACAAGCGTGCTGCCGCGTTGACTGCGGACGACGTGCTGACGCAATGCTCGGCCATGCTTTCGGTCTTCATCCGTGAGCCGGAATTTGTCGGTCAGACCAAGGACAAGCTGTCCTCGGGCGAGGCGACGCGCATCGTCGACACCGCTCTGCGTGATGCCTTCGACCACTGGCTCGCCGCCTCCCCGAACCAGGCCTCAAAGCTGCTCGACTGGGCGATCGAACGCGCCGAGGAGCGCCTCCGCCGCCGCAAGGAAAAGGAAGTCGACCGCGCCAGCGCGACGCGCAAGCTGCGCCTGCCCGGCAAGCTAGCCGATTGCACGCAGTCTGCTGCCCAGGGCGCCGAAATCTTCATCGTCGAAGGCGACTCGGCCGGCGGCAGCGCCAAATCGGCCCGCAACCGCACGAGCCAGGCGGTGTTGCCGCTGCGCGGCAAGATTCTCAATGTGGCGGGCGCTACACGCGACAAGCTCGCCGCCAACCAGCTGATCGCCGATCTCATCCAGGCACTGGGCGCTGGTACGCGAGATCGCTATCGCGAAGACGACCTGCGCTACGACAAGATCATCCTGATGACCGACGCCGATGTGGACGGCGCGCACATCGCCTCACTGCTGATGACCTTCTTCTTCCAGGAGATGCCCAGGCTCATCGACGACGGGCACCTCTACCTCGCCATGCCGCCGCTCTATCGCATCAGCCATGGGCCAAAGGTGCTCTACGCGATGAACGACGCGCACAAGGATGCGCTGCTGGAAACCGAGTTCAAGGGTAAGAAGCCGGACATCACCCGCTTCAAGGGCCTGGGCGAGATGCCATATCAGCATCTGCGCGAGACCACGATGGACCCCAAGACCCGCACCCTCCTGCAGGTCCGCGTCCTGCAGGACCGCGAGGACACGCGATCCTCGGTCGACCGGCTGATGGGGTCGAAGCCGGAGGCGCGTTTCGAATTCATCCAGCAAAACGCGCAGTTCGTCACGGACCTGGATATCTGAGCTGCTGTCGAAGGGCGCGCACGGCCGTTAACCCCGCACATTCCAACCCCGTTGACTCGCAAGGGGTTTCCTCTATGTTCCCGGCGCGCGAAGCGTGACCCGGATGGGGCGGCATCCAGAGTTGCAGCACGCGCATTATGTGTAAGGCCTGGTCGTAGCGCCGGGCGATTGTACCCGACGTTGCGTCGACCCGCACTTCCTCAAGTAGCTGCCTGTCGACCTCTTCCTCATACTTGAGTGGACCACTAGATTTGGCAGAAGACTTTTCCGGGCTCGGACTGAGCGCCAAGGTGACCGACGCGGTCGCGGCAGCCGGTTATACCAAGCCCACCGACATTCAGGCCCAGGCGATCCCGCATGTCCTTCAGAAGAAGGACATAATCGGCATCGCCCAGACGGGCACCGGCAAGACAGCCTCGTTCGTGTTGCCCATGCTGACGCTGCTCGAGAGCGGCCGCGCCCGCGCCCGCATGCCGCGCACGCTGATCCTCGAACCCACCCGCGAGCTCGCGGCCCAGGTGCACGAGAACTTCGAGAAGTACGGCAAGAACCACAAGCTCAACGTGGCGCTGCTGATCGGCGGCGTCTCGTTCGAGGACCAGAACCGCATTCTCGATCGCGGCGCCGACGTGCTGATCGCGACGCCCGGGCGCATGCTCGATCAGTTCGAGCGGGGCCGTATCCTGCTCACGGGTGTTGATATTCTCGTCATCGACGAGGCCGACCGCATGCTCGACATGGGCTTCATTCCCGACATCGAGCGCATCTGTGGCCTGTTGCCACCGCGCCGGCAGACGCTCTTCTTCTCGGCCACCATGCCGCCGGAAATCCAGCGACTCACCAGCCGCTTCCTGCGCGATCCGGTGAAGGTCGAGGTGGCGCGGCAGAATTCCACCGCCGAGACCATCGACCAGAAGCTGGTCAGGGTGTCGAACAAGCCCGAAGAGAAGCGCGCCATGCTGCGCCAGCTGATCCGCGGCGAGGAAAACCTCAAGAACGCGATCATCTTCTGCAACCGCAAGCGCGACGTGGCGACGCTCGCCCGCTCGCTGCAGCGCCACGGCTTCTCGGCCGGAGGCCTTCATGGCGACATGGATCAGAAGAGCCGCATGGAAACGCTCGACGCGTTCAAGACCGACAAGCTGCAGTTGCTGATCGCCAGCGACGTCGCGGCGCGCGGCCTCGACATCCCGGCCGTGAGCCACGTGTTCAATTTCGACGTGCCGACCCATGCGGAAGACTACGTGCATCGCATCGGCCGCACCGGCCGCGCGGGCCGCTCCGGCACCGCCATCACGTTGGCGGCGCCCTCGGATGGCAAATATGTCGATGCGATCACCAAACTCATCCAGCGTGATATCCCCAAGCTCGACGTCACAGCCCCTGACCTGCCGCCCAGTTCGGATGGCGAAGATCGGCCGGCACGCAGCGAGCGCCGCGGACGGACGCGCGGACGCCCCGTTGCACCCGAGGAGAAGCCGGAGCAGGTTTCGCGCCCCGCTGTCGAATCCCGCGCCCGCAACGAAAAACCGGTCCGCAAGGACCGGCGACCTGCGCGCCAGGACGAGCTCGAGGAAAGCAAAAGCGACTCGCCATTTGGTACAGACGGACCAATTCCGGCTTTCCTGCTTCGGCCAAGCCGCGTCATCTGACCGATTTGCAGCGGCGATACCGGGGCGAGAGATCGCACCATAGAGAAAAACTGGGAAAACGCGCCTGCTCTACTGGCGCTTTTACTTGAAGTTAATCACCCGCGCTCAAAGTGCGCGGCATCGCAGAATGCGATTCGGCAGTGGGGGAACAGTGTCGGACCAAGAGTTCAAGCGCGCGCTCGGCTATGCCAATTCGGCAATCGACTTGCTGAAGCGCGCGACCATTCCCCCCTACCCCCAGTTCTACGAGCTGCTTTACACCTATGCCACGGGCGTCAACCCGTCGCTCAATAGCCGTATCAATGCCATCTTCCGCGAAGGCGATCCGACGATCGATCTGGCGGAGCGGCTCTATGACGAGTTCCTGAAGGCGCAGGACGCTAACGAGCGCATATCGAGCGTATCGGAGCGCATGTCGCACCGCATCGAGGCCGTACATGAGGCCATCGATACAGCGATGACCACCGCGAACGCCTATTCCGGCGCGCTGCAGGCAGCGAGCGGCGATCTCGATGGCGACGCCGATCCCCACACACTCAAGGCCATGGCGCGGCGGCTGCTCGCTGAGACACGGCGAATGCAGGATGCCAACCATCAGCTCGAGCAGAAGCTCGAGGCCTCGCGCGACGACATCGCGCAGCTGCAGCGCGATCTCGACGATGTGCGCCGCGAGGCGATGCTCGATCCGCTGACCAAGATTCACAACCGCAAGTCGTTCGACGAGAACCTGCTGAAGGCTCTCGCCGGCGCCGAACAGTCGGGTGAGCCGCTTTCGCTGCTGTTGCTCGACATCGACCACTTCAAGCGCTTCAACGACACCTGGGGTCACCAGACCGGCGACCAGGTGCTCCGGCTCGTTGCCATGACGCTCAAATCGAACATCAAGGGCCAGGACACGGCTGCCCGCTATGGTGGCGAAGAGTTCGCGGCGATCCTGCCCGAGACCGATGTCGACGGGGCCCTGATCGTGGCCGACAATATCCGCAAGGCGGTCCAGGCGAAGGAGCTGCTGAAGCGTTCGACGAACGAGAAGCTCGGGCGCATCACGGCCTCGTTCGGGGTCGCCATGTTCCGTCCCGGCGACAATGCGTCGTCGCTGATCGAACGCGCCGACCGCTGCCTCTATGCCGCCAAGCGCGCCGGCCGCAACCGTGTCTACGGTGAAAACGAGCTCAAGGACGAAGAGGTCGTCGCCGCCTGATCAGGCGGATGCGCGGGCGTCGGACAGGGCCTTGAGATCAGCCGGCTTCAGCTGCACGGATTCGCCGCAGCCGCACTCCCCGGTCTGATTGGGGTTCTTGAACGTGAAGCCCGACTTGAGATCGGTTTCCTCGAAATCCATGACCGTGCCCAGAAGGAACAGCGTCGCCTTGGGCTCGATATAGACGTGGACGCCGCCCTGCTCGACGTGATCGTCGCCGGCAACCGGAGCGTCGACATAGTTGAGCGTGTAGGCCATGCCGGCGCAGCCCGCGTTCTTGACGCCGACTCGGACGCCGGTGACGGGCTTGTCGCTGTCCTCGATGATCTCGTTGATGCGCTCGATGGCTGCATCGGTGAGACTCATGATCTTCAAAGGCATGTCGGTACTCTATCGTTGATCGACGATATATAGCGCGGAACGCGGCAAATTACCACCAGTTCAGCGCGACCTGTGCTTCCTCGGACATCCGGCTGGCATCCCACGGCGGATCGTAGACCATGTTGACAGTAACGTCCTGGATGCCCTCGACGGACCGCGCAGCATTCTCCACCCAGCCCGGCATCTCGCCGGCCACCGGGCAGCCCGGCGCGGTAAGGGTCATGTCGATGGTGAGATTGCGGTTGTCGTCGAGGTCGACCTTGTAGATCAGGCCCAACTCGTAGATGTCGACCGGGATTTCCGGATCGTAGACCGTTTTCAGCACGCCGATGAGGTCGCGCGTGATGCGCTCGACCTCTTCCTCCGGCAGCCCGCCGGTGTGGGTCGGGGTGATGCGGGGCGCTTCGGCCGGCACGGCCTCGGCCGCAGGTTCGGTCACGGTTTCATCGGTCATGAGAAGAAGGTCCTTGCCTTCTCGATGCCCTCAACCAGGGCGTCGATATCGTCTTTGCCGCTATATAGGCCCAGCGAGGCCCGGCAGGTAGAGGTGACACCAAACCTCTTGAGCAAGGGCATGGCGCAATGCGTGCCGGCACGCACGGCGATGCCGTAGCGATCGAGGATAGTCGAGACGTCATGGGCGTGTGCGCCCTCGATCTCGAAGGCGAAGATACCGCCCTTGCCCGGCGCGTTGCCGATCAGCCGCAGCGAGTTGATCCGGCTGAGCTTTTCCGTCGCGTAGGCGGTGACTTCGGCTTCATGCGCGGCAACCGCCTCGCGACCGATGGACTCCACATAGTCGATTGCTGCTCCCAATCCGATCGCCTGCACGATGGGCGGCGTGCCGGCCTCGAAGCGGTGCGGCGGTTCGTTGTAGGTGATCGCGTCCATCGTCACCGTATCGATCATCTCGCCGCCGCCCTGGTAGGGCTGCATATCGGCGAGGAGGTCGTATTTGCCGTAGAGCACGCCGATCCCAGTCGGGCCGTAGAGCTTGTGTCCGGTGAAGACGTAGAAGTCGGCGTCGAGCGCCTGCACATCCACCTTCTGGTGCACCGCGCCCTGGCTGCCGTCGACCAGCACCGGCACGCCTTTGGCGTGGGCGATCTCGATCACCTGCTTGAGCGGGGTCACCGTGCCCAAAACGTTCGACATGTGGGTGATCGCTACCATCTTGGTCCGCGGACCAATGATGCGCTCGAAGGCGTCGAGGTCGAACGAACCATCGTCCCTCACATCGACCCATTCCAGCACCGCGCCCTTGCGTTCGCGATGGAAATGCCAGGGCACGATGTTGGAGTGGTGCTCCATCACGGTGAGGACGATCTCCTCGCCCTCCCCGATCCGCGGACCGGCAAAACTCGACGCGACAAGGTTGATCGCCTCGGTGGCCGAACGCGTAAAGATGATCTCCTCGCTGCGCTTCGCATTGAGGAACTTCCGCACCCGCTCGCGCGCCCCCTCGAAGGCCTCCGTCGCGCGATTGGCCAGCGTGTGGAGGCCGCGGTGGACATTGGCATATTCGTGCTGGTGCGCGTAGTCCATGCGGTCGAGAACGGCGTTCGGCTTCTGCGCCGAGGCGCCGGAGTCGAGATAGACCAGCCGGTGGCCGTGGATCCTCTCCGAGAGGATCGGAAAGTCGGCTCTGACTGTATCGAGATCGAAGGTCATCGACCGTTCCTTGCCACGCCCTCGTGGTTCGACAAGCTCACCATGGGGGCTACTGAGATATTCATGAGGACCTCATGGCGAGCCACGTCGAACCACGAGGTCCGGGCATTCAGGCACCCGCGAGCCACCCTTCGATCACGCCGGTCAGCGCCTCGTTGAGCTCCTCGTCCTCGATCGGGTCGACCAGTTCGGCGACGAAGGCGCGGATCAGCATGGTTTCGGCTTCCACCCGCGGCACGCCGCGGCTCATGAGATAGAACAGCGAATCCTCGTCGAGCCGGCCGCAGGTCGAGCCGTGGCCGCAGACCACGTCGTCGGCATAGATCTCGAGTTCGGGCTTACTGAGGATTTCCGCCTCGTCCGAGAGCATGAGGCCCTGGCTCATCAGCTTGGCGTCGGTCTTCTGCGCATCGCGCTGCACCACCAGCCGGCCCTGCACCACAGCTGTCGAGCGGCCGCGGGCGATCGACTTGAACAGGGGCTTCGACGAGGTGTGCGGCACCGCGTGGCTCGCGTCCATGGTGATGTCGGCGTGCTGGCCCTCGGCCACAAGGTTGAGCCCGGTCAGGTCGGCATAAGCACCGCTTCCAGCATATTTCGGGAAGAGCTGCGTGCGCGCGAGGCTGGCGCCGGCATGGATGATCAGCGTCCGGAGTTTCGCCCCCTCGCCGAGGTGGTATTCGTTGGTGGCGAAGTGCGTCGCCTTCTTCGACGAGAGGTCGACGGTGATGTGCGTCACCACCGCGTTCTTGCCCAACGCCAGGTACGTCGAGTGGTTGGCGACATGCGGTTCGTCACTGCCCGAATAGGTCTCGACGATGACGGCCGAAGAGTCGTCGCCGACATAGATCTTGGCCGCGCTCGGTGCGTGCGCTGCCGGCCCTTCGGTACGCCGGTCGATCTGGATGACCGGGTCGACCGAGCCGTCGAGGTCGATGCGCAGCGATTGCTTGACCAACGCCGAGTTGAGCCGGACCAGCACGTCGTCGCGCTGGCTCAGCACCGCGCCCTCCGCCTTGCCGACGATCACGCCAGCCGGCGCCGTGCCACTGTGCTGCACCTGGCCGTTGACCAGCATCAGGCGATAGGCACCTGGCACCCGCATCGCCGGCGGGGACACCTCGCGCAGGCTGTCGACCGTCGTACCCTCGGCCGTCGCCAGTTCGGGTACGGAGCGGAGCAGCAGCTTGAGGTCGGTATAGTGGTAGCTCTCGACCCGGCGG
>DATCRS010000563.1:0-2509 GCA_036568845.1 Devosia sp.
GTGCTGCAACTCCTGGTCGCTGGCGCCGTGGGCCGTGGCGAAGACAAGACCGGGCGAGATCTTGCGCAGCGTCACCGGAGTCGCGGTGTCGGCGGCTGCCGCCTGGGCGGCTGAGACGCCGGGAACGATAGCATAGGGGATGCCGGCCTTGCGCAGCGCCGCGATCTCCTCGCCTGCGCGGCCGAACACCATCGGGTCACCGGACTTGAGGCGAGCCACGCGCTTGCCCTCGCCGGCGAGCCGGACGATCAGCGTGTTGATCTGCGCCTGGGTGAAGGAGTGGTGCCCCTTCTTCTTGCCGACAGAGATGCGTTCGGCGTCGCGCCGGCCCATCTCGATCACGGTGTCGGGCACGAGGTAATCGTGGACGATGACGTCCGCTTCCTGCAGCAAGCGCTGGGCGCGGAGGGTGAGGAGGTCCTCGGACCCCGGCCCTGCCCCGATGAGCCAGACGACGCCCGCCGCGTCCTGCGCGTGACTTTCGAGCAGCCTTTCGACGTC
This sequence comes from Devosia sp., assembly GCA_036568845.1. Lineage (GTDB taxonomy): Bacteria > Pseudomonadota > Alphaproteobacteria > Rhizobiales > Devosiaceae > Devosia_A. The sequence continues at coordinate 502 of DATCRS010000563.1, forward strand.
CGGGTCGGTCGCGGTCACCAAGCTCTCGTAGAAGCGGCGCGCCTGCGGCTTGGAGAGGAGCTTTGCCACCCGCTCGCGCAGCGACCCGGCCAGCCGGGCGACCATTCCGAGGTCGGGCGCAAGCATGGCCTCGATACGAGCCCGGACCAGCCGCGCCAGTACTGGTGAGTCGCCCTCCGACGAGATCGCCACCGAGAGCGGTGCACGATCGACGATGGAAGGCGTGTAGAAATCGCACTCGGCGGGGACGTCGACCACATTGAGCGGCACCCCGGCTTCGCGGGCCGCGGCCTTGGCAGCCTCACCATCAGGCCCGTGCTCGGCAACGAACACCAATGCGGCCTCAGTCAGGTCGGCTGCCTCAAACGGGCGAGCATGGACGACGACCGGCAAGCTGGAGAAGTCTTCTTCGATGGCGCGGGAGATAATGACTACTGAAGCAGTCGTCTTAATCGCCAATCTGGCTTTGTTGAGGGCTTCCACTCCACCGCCGACGATGACGATGCGCTTACCCTCGACTTTGACGCTTACAGGAAATGTAGTCAGCTCACCCATTGCAGTCCTATCTTGAAGCGCGGAACCTACTCGCACTCGCCTTTTCCAGCAAGCCATTGAAATCTAATAGCTTTTATTTTTCCCATCCGCGCCTGCACTTAGAACGCCGTGCAGTTCCCCGCCATGCAGCCGCCAAATGGTTCCGCGCGGCTCCCCGCTCGTGGAATAAACCGGCGTCCGAAGCTCTATCAGCCCTGCCTTGCGGGCACGTGAACGACGAGGCCGTCAAGTTCGTCCTTCACCCGGATCTGACAGGAGAGGCGGCTCGTCGGTTTCACTTCCCACGCGAAATCCAGCATATCCTCTTCCATCACCGACGGGCCGCCGACGATGTCGGTCCAGGCTTCGTCCACATACACATGGCAGGTGGCGCAGGTGCAGGCGCCGCCGCATTCGGCGATCACCCCCGGCACCCCGTTCATGATCGCCGTTTCCATAACGGTCGAGCCGTTCTGCGCCTCGGTCTCGTAGGGAGTCCCGTTGGATTCGATGAAGGTGATCTTGGTCATTGTCGCCGGCTGGGGGAGGTTCGAGCCGGTATAACGGCGCCCCCTGCCCGCGACAAGCGCTCGGCGCGCAGAACAGCCCCGCACACCGGGGCGATCAGGCTGGTTCGTTGGCCAGGATGTCGTCGATGAAGGCGGAGACTTCCTGCACCGCGATGTCGAGGTCGTCGATCCGTTCGGGATTGACCTTGCCGGTCTCGCGGATCTCCTGCTCGGCGGACTTGGCGAGTTCGGCGAGGTTCCACGCCCCCACCCCAGAGGCGGCCCCCTTGATGGTGTGAAGATGCCGCAGGAGGTCTGCCTCGGTGGTGCTGGTCTCCAGCCGGCCGAAATAGACCCGCGCCATCTGGTCGAAGAGGCGCAGGATCTCGCATTCGAGACCGTGGTCACCCAGGGTCTGCTTGCTCAGATGCACCATGTCAATCGGATGGTGCTTGTGGATCGGCTGGACGAGCGCAACCGTTTGCCTTGCCGCAGTACGCACAACTTTCCCCTGCGAACTCAACGCCTTTCTGGCGCCCCAAAACCGTAGGAGGCTCAGATGAACAGGGGCTTAAGTTGATCGTCGCAAGGCCGTGGTCTGTGGATACCTTCGGGAAAGGCGGGCTAGCCTTACCGCCGCCACGAAATTAACCTTCAATTAATAATCGGCTGGGTTTGCCTCAAATTGCTTGTATATGTGAGGTCCACCTAGCGTGCGGCGGCGTGGGTTATCGGGGGCGAAGGGCGGCATTTGAGTCGCATTTTACCCAAATGGTCACGAACCCGGAAACGGGCGGGGGTCCATAGACAACCTCACAACGCCAATAAGGCGCATCGGCCTATGCGAGAGTTGTAAGAGTATGGCGAAAAAATCGACCACCCCCCAAGACGATCCGGCTACTCTGGCATTCTCGGCCGTCGAGGACGCGCTCAAGGACTCGGTGTTCGCCGGCCTGGACGAGGCT
>DATCRS010000564.1:0-7925 GCA_036568845.1 Devosia sp.
GTGGTAATAGAGCCAGAGATCACCCTCCGACGTCGTCGGCACGTCGAACTGCCCTACCCTGAGGCCGACCGGGTACTCGCCTCCTCCCGAGGTCTCGCCGAGCACCACGATGGTCTCGGCGCCTTGCGCCACGCGTAACGCTTCCACTGACAGACTTGGATAGAAGTCCATCGCCCGCGCCCACATCAATGGTAGTCTTCTTACTGCACTTACGGCTTCTTTTGCACTAAGGCTGACCACGCCAAGTCCTTGCGCCGCCTCATAAAGCCGCCTCAGCGGTACGGTCGCCGCCTCGATCTTCTGCAACGCCGGCCGCGGGTCGGCGCCGCTCACTGCAAAGCCCGACTTGGGTGTCAGCTGCAGTGGGCGGCCCTCGGGCACACGGCTCAATCCCAGCACGGTCGGGCCTCCTGCCAGGGCCGCTGCGAACTGAGCATCGTAGTCGGCGAGGGTGGCTGGATCGATGTCCGGCAGCTCTGCGGCCAACCGCTGCGGCGACATGCGGTCGGGCTCGGGGAACAGCATGTCGAAAACGATGGCTGCCGCGCCGAGCTCAGTCAGCCGCTCGACCAGCGTTGCCAGCCGGTCACGGCTCCACGGCCATTGCCCGAAACTGGCGAGCGAGGCTTCATCGACATCCACCACGCGCACCGGCGCGTCGGTCGGGATCTCGCGCGGCTTCAGCCGCTGGTAGAGGTCGAATGAGATTTCCCGCAGCACCGCCACCGGATAGGGGTCGGCGGCCCGTACCGCCACGAGGGCGAGGACGATGAGCAATCCAAACAGGCCCGGCAGCAGTCGGCGTCTAAGCATACCGAAAGCTTAGCGAAATCAGCCGGCTGAGGCTATTGAAGTTACTTGCGCCTGTTAATGACGATCCCGCCACCCTGCGGCGTCACCGGCTGCCCGGTGACCGGATCGACCAGCGAGTTCGGTCCACCCGGCGTGCTCTGCCGGTTGACGCAGCGCTCGACGCCGGTGATCCGGAACTCACGCAGCAACGGGTTCTGGTTCACCGCGTACACAAAGAGGCTGCGGAAAAGGTTGCGGGCATCGCCCGTGACATTGTCGAAATGCCCGAGCAGCTGAGCCTGAGAGCTGTCATACTCGGCGACATCGCAAACATCCTCGAGCAACACGCAGGTGCCGCCGGCCGTGCAGACCTCGATAGCGCCGTGGTAAAGCATCGCCGCCGTGCCCCGGCTGGTATTGGCCCAGTCGAAGGCCGTGCCGCGCACCCCGATCGTGCCGGTCGGGGTCTTGATGAGGTAGCGGTCCTTCGGCGCGTTGCCGGTGACGAAGCGGAACGTGCCCGCCAGCGTGTTCACCACCAGCTTCCCCGCCGAGCCGTCCTCGCGCAGCAGATAATCCTCGATAGTCAGCGAGGAGCGCGGGCCGACGACGAGCTCGGTGTTGTCGGAAAACTTGATCTGCACCTGGCCGGAAGGGCCTGTCTTTACCACGTCGCCCATGAAGATGTCGGCGCCGACGACGAGGGTGCGGGTGTCCGACCCGGTCTTGGCAGAAGCATCGGGATTCACGCCCCTGGCGACACCGGAAGCGGCGGCGAGGGCCGCGCCCGGTACCAGCAGGCAAAGGCATGCAGTAAGACTCAGAACGACCTTTTGCATCTTCGTGATCCCTTGATGGGGACGCATGGACTGCGTCGCGGCAGCGGCTTCGCATTTCCAGTCTGAACGACCCCTGAACAAACCCTGCAGCGTTGGACGACAGAGCCAAACTCTGCGCTTGCACCCCCTCAAGAGGATTGCGAGCATGTCGCCCCAATAGGGGGTGACGTGGTGCCGCACGTGCCGCGCAATGCTTTGACGTACTTTGGGGGTGTCCGTCGGAATGCTCGGTCTCTTCTTCGTCCTTCTGCTCGGCCTCGAGATCAAGCACTATCTTGCCGACTATTTCCTGCAGCCCGGCTGGATGCTGGGAGGCAAGGGTGACTTTCGCCATCCCGGCGGCTATGCCCATGCCGGCATTCATGCGGGACTCACCGCAGTCGTGCTGCTGATTGCCGGCGCACCCCTGGCCGCCCTGGCGGCGATTGTGGTGGCCGAATTCGTCGTCCACTATCTGCTGGATTACTCGAAAATCCACTACTCGCGCGGCGTGCATGTCGACACCGCACCGCGCCGATTCTGGGGGCTGCACGGCATCGACCAGCTGACCCACCAGCTGACCTACGCCGTCATCATCTATGTGGTGATTGCCGCGAAGGGCCTCGCCTGACCGAGGCTACTTCTTGCGCTGCGGCTTGCCTTCGTCCGGCTTCTGCACCAGTTGGGCAAGGATGCGATCGACGAGATCGAGATCTTCGCGCTTGCCGGCCGCCTGCTGCTGTAGGTCGACAAGATAGGATGTCGTGTAGTAGAGCCGCCGCGCCAGCAGCGAGGCCACATAGACTGCGATTTCGGGCTTGGAGGCCAGAAAGCCTATCGCGTCGTCGATGACATAGGCCTTGACGTTCGAGAGCGCCTTCACCGTGGCGCTGTAGGGCATGTCGAGCAGCACCGACATCTCGCCAAAGATCGAGCCCGGCTCGTCGATATAGGAGACCTGCGTCTCCTTGCGCAGCACCTCGACCTGCCCGTCGATAAGGACGAAGAGCTTACCCTCCTGACCGCCCTCGGCGATCAGAATGTCGCCGGGTTTGAACGTCTTCGCGTCGCGCCCCTCGCAGAAATCAAGAATGTCGGCCATCGTCCCTCAAGCCCCTGAGCGAGCGCGATTGTGCGCCATGGCGCCCCGCTTCGTCAAACATTGTGGCGGCGCGGTGGCAGCAGAAGCTGGTTTATCTCAGACAGTTGCAACGACCGCGAGACAGCGGCAAGCCATAGGCTACCAAATATCGAGTTGCCGAAACGGCGCCATTTTGCCTATTGCTTGCAATCCCGCACCGGCCTCCCCGGCTGTGCGCTTATTTCGGCGTGGGCGGAACAAGTGGTTACTCTTAAGGAAATTGCGAGGGCCGTGGGGGTTTCCACCGCGACGGTATCCCGCGTACTCAATTTCGATCCATCGCTCTCGGTGGCGCCCCACAAGCGGCAAGCGATTATCGAGACGGCGGAGGCGATGAACTATGCTACCCCCCGCGCTCGGAACCGGGCCAACCAGCAAGGCCTCAGCAAGGTTGCGCTGGTTCACTTCCTGCGGCCAGAGCAGGAGTTGGCGGACCCTTACTATGTCGGTCTGCGGCTGGGGATCGAGAGCCGGTGCCAGGCGCTGAAGGTCGAAACAGTAAAAGTTTATCACACGGACTCAATGCCGGATGCGACCCTGCTGCAAAGTGCCTCCGGCGTGATCGCCATCGGCAGTCACGGCGAGGAGGGCATCGCCTGGCTGAGAAAGCATGCCCGGCATCTCGTCTTTGCCGACTTTGCCCCTCCCGACGATGAATCCGACAGTGTTGCCAGCGACCTCGCCGCCTCGATGCGCAAACTCCTCGGGGCGCTGAAGCAGCGGGGTTACAAGCGCATCGGATTTGCCGGCTGGACCGCGGAAGGCTCTGGTGCGAAGGGCGAAGCCCAATCCGAAATTCGCTGCCAGACCTACGTCGATTGGACCCGGCAGAATGCCAGTTTCGATCCGTCCATCTGCGTAACCGACTTACCGGTCGACCGCAACTTCGAGAAACTGGGCTATGGCCTGGCCATGCGACTCATGCAGCAGGAAGCACCGCCGGACGCCATCGTCACCTGCAACGACAACATCGCCGTAGGCGCCTATCGTGCCATTCACGAGCTCGGGCTCGACATTCCGGATGACGTGGCGGTGGCGAGCTTCAACGACATTTCCGTCGCGCAATTTCTCAATCCACCCCTCTCGACCATCCATCTCCCTTCGGAGGAGATCGGCGAAACTGCTGTCGAATTGCTGCTCGAACGCGTCGCTGGGCGTGAGCTCGTCAAACGTATCACCTTGGCATCGCAGGTGATTTGGCGAGGTAGCACGCGGGCGCCGGAAACTGGCTAACGAGGCGAGCTAAATATTTACTGAAAATATTGCGTAGGGAAACTTCTCCCGCTAACAATGTGCGGACGAGGCATGGAGGACCTGCCTCGGCACATGGGAGGACTTTCATGAATCGCATCGCATCGCGGTGGCGCCGCGCGCTCGGTATTGCTGCCGCTGGTATCTCAATGCTGTCCGTCTCGTCGGCCATGGCCGTCGAAGTGACCGTCTGGTGCTGGTCGCCAGAGTTCAACGGCGCCTCGATGGCAGCCGCTGCGGAGGCCTACTCCAAGATCAACCCGGACGTGACGATCAATGTCGTCGACTTCGACAAGGGCGCCCTCGAGCAGAAGCTGCAAACCCAGCTCGCTGCCGGCATTACTGATGATCTTCCCGATATCGTCCTCATCGAGGATTACGGCGCACAGAAGTACCTGCAATCATTCCCGGGCGCCTTCGAGCCGCTGAACGGTAAGATCGACTACAGCCAGTTCGCCCCCTACAAGGTCGAGCTCGCCACCGTCGATGGCCAGACCTATTCGCTGCCCTTCGACTCGGGCGCGACGGTCCTCTACTACCGGACGGACATTCTGGCGGAAGCGGGCTTCACGCCGGCAGATCTCGACGGCATCACCTGGGAGCGCTACATCGAGATCGGCAAGGAAGTCGAGGCCAAGACCGGCCATAAGATGACCTCGCACGACGTGGCCGATCCGGGCCTGCTGCGTATGATGCTACAGTCGGCGGGCAGCTGGTATTTCTCGCCCGATGGCCAGCCGAACATCGTCGGCAATCCGGTGTTCAAGGCAGCTCTGACCACGCTGCAGCAATTCCTGCAGTCCGGCATCTACAAGCCGACCTCGGGATGGAACGACTATACCGGCGCGTTCATCGGCGGCGAAGTGGCTTCCGTCAATTCGGCTGTGTGGATGGTCGGCGGTATCAAGGGAAACCAGGAACTCTCGGGTAAGTGGGGCGCTGCCCAGCTCCCGCGACTCTCCAATGTCGAAGGCGCGACCAACTATTCCAACTGGGGCGGGTCCAGCTGGTATGTCCTCGCCTCGTCGGCCGAGAAGGACGCGGCGATCGATTTTCTCGCCAAGGTGTGGGGCGGCGATGTCGACTTCTACCAGAAGATCCTTGTCGGCCAGGGTGCCGTGGGCTCATGGCTGCCGGCACGTGACGGCTCTGCGTATTCCTCGAGCGATGAGTTCTTCTCCGGCCAGCCGGTCTGGGCGAACTTCTCGAAGTGGCTCGCCCAGATCCCTGGCGTGAACTACGGCCTGTTCACCAACGAAGCCGACGATGCGGTGCGCGCGCAACTGCCCGCTCTCGCCGACGGCGGTGACATCGACACGATCATCGCTGCCATCGACGCTCAGGTGCGTCAGCAGACCAACTAACCTCCCTGGTGGGGCGGGCACCTGCCCCACCAGACGACGGCCGCGCGCCCTCCAGAGTGCGGCCGTCGTTGGTCTGGGCATCGGGGAACACGTCATGTCTGCATCGCGGCTCTCGCGCGGTGAACTCATCAACGGGTGGCTCTTCATTGCCCCCGCGGTGCTGCTCATCGGCATATTTCTGATTTTTCCGATTGCCTGGTCCCTCTGGATGAGTTTCCAGGTGGGCCGGGGCATGAACTTCAGCTTCGGCGGCCTGGCCAATATCATCAGGCTGACCCAGGATCCGGTGTTCCAGCGCGCGTTGGGCAACACCGTCCTCTTCTTCGTCATTCAGGTCCCGATCATGCTGACGCTCGCAGCACTGATGGCGGTGGCTCTGAACGATCCCACGCTACGGTTCCGCGGCCTGTTCCGAACCGCCATCTTCCTGCCCTGCGTCACCTCGCTGGTTGCCTATTCTGCCTTGTTCAAGTCGATGTTCGCGGATGCGGGCCTCGTCAACAACGTGCTGCTGTCGCTCAATCTGATCAGCGAGCCGATCTATTGGATCCGCGATCCGTTCTGGGCCAAGGTCCTCATCATCACCGCCATCACCTGGCGGTGGACCGGCTACAACATGATCTTCTACCTGGCGGCGCTGCAGAACATCGACCGCTCGATCTATGAAGCTGCCCGCATCGACGGCGTGCCGGCCTGGGCCCGGTTCCTCTACATCACTATCCCGATGCTGAAGCCGGTGATCCTGTTCACGTCGGTGACTTCGACGATCGGTACGCTGCAACTCTTCGACGAAGTGATGAATATCACCGAGGGCGGCCCGGCCGACTCGACGCTGACGCTCTCGCTCTACATCTACAACCTGACGTTCCGCTTCATGCCGAACTTCGGTTATGCGGCCACGGTCTCCTACGTCATCGTCGTCGCCGTTGCGATCCTCAGCATGGCGCAGTTCTACATCGCCCGCGACAGGAGGGCCGCCAGATGACGGCTGAAGCAACCACCCGTCCGCTGACCCTTCCCCGGGTACCGCGCGTGAACCTTGCGCGAATGCTGACCTATGTCGGGCTGTCGCTCGTCTCGTTCGTTTCGGTCTTCCCGTTCTATTGGATGATCGTCGGGGCGACGAACACCTCGGCTGACGTCACGATCGGGAAGCTGACCTTCGGGTCGGCGTTCTGGGCCAACGTGACGCATTTCTTCACACTCTTCGATGTTCCTCGGGTTCTGCTCAACACCGCGGGCGTCGCGATCGCCGGCACGGTGCTGACACTCGGGGTGTGCTCGCTCGCTGGTTACGCCTTCGAGGTCTTTCGCACCCGGTTCAGTGACAGGCTTTTCGCCCTGTTCCTGGTGATGCTGTCGATCCCGTTCTCCGCGCTGATGATCCCGCTGTTCATCATGATCTCGCGGGCGGGATTGATTAACACCTTCGCCGGTGTGCTGCTTCCCGGCATCGCATCGATCTTCATCATCTTCTACTTCCGCCAGGCCACCAAGGCATTCCCGCATGAGCTGCGGGATGCGGCCCGCATCGATGGCCTCAAGGAGTGGCAGATCTTCCTTTATGTCTACCTGCCGGTGATGCGCTCGACCTACGCGGCCGCCACGATCATCGTCTTCATGGCGAACTGGAACAATTACCTCTGGCCGCTGATCGTCCTGCAGTCGAACGACAACAAGGTGATCACCCTGATCGTCTCGTCCATGCGGTCGGGCTACAATCCGCAGCAGGGCGCGATCATGGTAGCCACCATTATCGCCACCCTCCCCACCCTCCTCATTTTCTTCCTGCTGCAGCGTCGCTTCGTCGAAGGCATGCTGGGCGCCGTTAAATAGGGTCTTCTCCTTCATGCGTTCGGTTACGAGCTTCAACGACGGCTGGGTCTTCGAGAACGGCGAGACCGTTACCCTGCCTCACACCGCCGTTGAGCTGCCCTTTTCCTACTTCGACGAGCGCAGCTACCAGCGCCCGTTCACCTATTTGAAGACCTTTGCGGCCGATCCCGCCTGGGGCGACGACGAAATCGTCGTGCATTTCGAGGGCGCCATGGCTAACGCCAGGGTGGCGCTCAACGGGGTCGAGATCGCGGCGCACAAGGACGGCTACACGCCGTTCGAGGCGCGGCTGACGGGCAAGCTGAAGGCCGGTGAGAACACGCTCGCTGTCACCATCGACGGCAGTGAGAATCCAGAGATTCCGCCGTTCGGCGGGCGGATCGACTACCTCACCTATGCGGGCATCTATCGCGACGTATGGCTGAAGCGGCTGGCGCCGGTCTCCATCGCCGGGGTGAAGATCGAAACGCCGGATGCGCTGGCGGACGAGAAAACCGTCACGGCCCGCGTGACCCTCGCCAACCCGCAGGGCAAGGCTTTTGCCGGACAGCTGACCGCGACGATCAGGGATGCCTCGGGAAAGACCATCGCGACGGCCAGCCTGCCGGCAGCGGAGACGGTGAATTTCCGCTTCGAGGGGCTCGAGGGCATCGAGCTGTGGGACGTCACCTCGCCCAACCTTTACACGCTCGAGCTTTCCCTTGCTGATGACGTGTTGAGCAC
>DATCRS010000565.1:0-13141 GCA_036568845.1 Devosia sp.
GTGCGCCGCCATCGACGTCTCCTCGACATCAGTGGGCAAATGCGGCCGATCCGCTTCAAAAGCGACTTATGGGCGGACTATTGACCTAGTTCCGACACGCAATAAGCATCTTGTAAGACGCGCGACAATGACGCAGCGCGAAGGCGCGGATTTCTATATGCTTGTCGACTTATTTCTCTATGTATATCAATATGACACGTGATCGAAACGATCAACAGTTAACATTACTATATATTGAGTCTATTTGTTGAAGCGGCGATCTGCGATCCGGATTACCATAGCTGTGGGGCTCCATTCGCACGTGCAACCGCCGCTGCCTGGATACCGGGCAGCCGATCTGGGAGATTTCCTAATGCATGCAAAAAAATTCATTGGCAGTGTTCTTCTGGCGGCGGGTTTGGCCCTACCGGCGCAGGCGCAAGACATAAATGCCCTTGTCATGGTGCCCGAGGCGCCATCGAGCGGTGCCGTGGTGGCCGGATGCTTCGGCGCCAACCGGCAGCTGTTCGGGTACAATTTCACCATGTGCCTCGAACGCCGCGGCACCTATCGCGTCACCGGTCGCGGCGTGAATTGCCAGGGCCGGCTCAACTGGCGAACATCGGGCAGAGATATCTTCATCGACATTCACCGCCAGTCCTGCGGCGGGGGCAAAGCGTGGGAGGCAGCCACGATAGACTGCCGCGGCGTGGGCATCGTCCGGGGGATACTCGACAGCATCTTCGGCCGGGCCGCCAACCCCTTCGTGATGGTTCCCGATACCCCCGCCGTCCGCTCACTGAGCTGCACCTACCATCCCACGGTGCGAGGCGTCGGCCGGGTGAACTTCACGGCGCGCCGCCTCTAGCAGTGCGTTGAGCGACACCGGACGACGGCTCTCGCTATTCGCGTTGACCGCCATGGTGGTGGGATCGATGGTTGGCGCGGGCATCTTTTCTCTGCCTCGGTCCTTTGGGGCCGCGACGGGTGTCGTCGGTGCGGTGGTGGCATGGACGATCACTGGCGTCGGCATGTACGCCCTGGCTCGGGTTTTTCAGACCCTCGCGGAGGTCCGTCCCGACCTTGACGCTGGCGTCTACAGCTTCGCCCAGGCAGGGTTCGGCCACTATGCGGGGTTCCTCGCCGCCGTCGGTTACTGGCTCGTCGGCTGTATCGCGGACGTCTCCTACTGGGTTCTCATCAAGTCGACACTCGGCGCTGCATTCCCGGTCTTCGGCGACGGCAACACGGTAGCGGCGGTTGCGGTCTCCTCGGTCGGCATCTGGCTCTACCACGCGCTGGTCCTGCGCGGCATCAAGAGCGCCGCCGCGGTCAACGCCGTGGTGACCGTCGCCAAGATCCTGCCCATCCTCGCCTTCGTCGCGCTGGTAGCCCTTGCCTTCGACGCCGACCGCTTCGCCTCGAATCTCTGGGGCGCGGGGGGTGATGTTGCGCTGGTCGGTGCCGTTGAGCAGGTGCGCTCGACCATGCTCATCACCATTTTCGTCTTCATCGGCATCGAGAGTGCGAGTGTCTATTCCCGCTACGCGCAGAAGCGCACTGACGTGGGGATTGCGACCATAGGCGGTTTCCTGATGGTGCTCATCCTCATGGTCCTCGCGACGCTGCTGCCCTATGCCGTCCTCCCGGCGACGGAGCTCGGCAATCTCCGGCAACCCTCGATGGCCTCAGTCCTCGAGCGGGTGGTGGGCACCTGGGGCGCAGTCTTCGTCGGTGGCGGCCTCATCGTCTCGGTCCTCGGCGCCTACCTCGCCTGGTCGCTGATCACCATCGAGGTGCCATTCGCTGCGGCGCGCGCCGGAGATATGCCGCGGTTCCTCGCGCGCGAAAGCCGAAGGGGCGTGCCGGTGGCGTCGTTGTGGCTCTCCAACGGCGTAATCCAGGTGCTGTTGATCCTCACCCTCTTTTCCGATGATGCTTTCACCACGCTCGTGAAGCTCACCAGCACCATGGTGCTCGTCCCCTACCTGCTGTCGGCACTCTTTGCCGTGAAGCTCGGCTCGGCTTCGGGCCAGGTCAGCCTCATGCAGCGCTTCTGGGCCGTGGCAGCCACGATCTTCGCACTGGTGATGATCGTCGGAGCAGGACTGCAGTTCCTGCTGCTGTCGAGCCTGCTCTACATCCCCGCGACCGCGCTCTACGTGGTTGCTCGCCGGGAACAGGGAAGGAGCGTCTTCACCCGGGTCGAGTTGATCATGTTTGGCATCCTGCTCCTGGCGGCGACCGCAGGCGTCTACGGCCTCGCGACCGGCGCCATCGGGCTGTAGCGGCCGATGCAGCAAGCCTCATCAACCAGTCCGGTACACCGCATCGCCCGATGGTTCGCCCTCTGCGGTCTCTACAGCGTCACTGCGCTGGCCTCCGCGGCGCTGCTTTTCCTCGTGGCCTCGATCTTCTCACCCTGGCCGGGGGCCATGCTGGTCCGCGTCATCTTCGAGTTCGGCGGGCTGCGCACCGCCGCCCTGCTGCGGCCGCACGTGCCAGACGATGTCTCGGCCATCCGTGACGTTTCTTACGATCCCGCCGATCCGGACGCGCGCCTTGATGTCTACTTCCCCTCCCGGTTGGGCGACGGTGAGCTCCTGCCGGCGATCGTTTGGATTCATGGCGGCGCCTGGGTCTCGGGTGGGCGCTGGCAAATGGCCGAGTATGCGAGCATTCTCGCCAGCGGCGGCTACGCCGTGGTGGTGGTCGGCTACTCGTTGGCGCCGGAGGCGACCTATCCAACGCCGCTCCTGCAGGTGTCCCGGGCACTCGACTTCCTCGCTGCCGAGGGCACCCCTCTCCACGTCGACAACAGCCGACTCGTTCTGGCCGGCGACTCTGCAGGCGCTCAGATCAGCGCTCAAATTGCCAATGCCGTGACCTCGCCCGACTACGCCCGGCTGATTGGCGTTGACGTGCCGCCCGTTCGACTGCGTGCAGTGGCACTGTTTTCTGGGGCCTACGACCTCGATCTGGTCAATTTCGGCGGCCCGATGGGCCTGCTGCTGCGGTCGGTACTGTGGGCCTACACCGGCGTGCCCAACTTCCAGACCGACCCTCGTTTTGAGCCAGCCTCGGTTGTCCGTTTCGTTACGCTCCGGTTCCCGCCGACCTTCATCTCTGCCGGCCACGAGGACCCGCTCCTCACCCACTCCATCCATATGGCCGAAGCTCTGGCCGATGCGGGCGTCCGCGTGGAACGCCTGTTCTTTGGAGTAGACGGACCGACGGGCCACAACTACCAGTTCGATCTGGACAGCTCCCAAGGGCAGCAGGCCCTTTCGCGTCTGCTGGCATTCATGGAGGCCGTGTTCCGCCCTTCGGCGGGCTAGAGATATCGGATGTGGTCCATCTGCTGCTCGAGCGCGGCCATCGAGTGCGAATATGACCGCTCCGACAACGCGAGTTCGGGGCAGACCTCACAGATTGAGACGCATCTCATTCGAGGGCTCAAATCCTGCCCTCTCGTAAAGGGATCGCGCCCTGTCTGCTGCGTGGAGAACGCATTTCGTGCAACCAATCTGCTTGAGATGCGCCAGGCTGACCCGGAGCAGCTCGGTAGCAATTCCGTGTCCGCGAAGCTCAGGTAGCACGTAAGCGCCGAGCAGATATCCGTGTTTGCGGTACGACGACTTGAGGACATCCGGATAAGGCAGAATTTGCGCCTGCGTCATCAGTGAACCGGCGACCTGCCCATCCAGTTCGGCAACGTGGCACGTCAGTTCGCGGTGCCTAGTCGCGTCCCGCAAGAAGCGTTCGATCACGATACCCCAGTCGTCGCGAAACGCAGCACTGGGGACGTCGTACGCCTGGCAAAGGGCCATGTAGTGGCGGACCAGTAGGTCCATTTCGCTCCGCCGGGACTGACGAATGATCAGTGCCATTGCCACGCCGAATGCTACCCCGCCTCGGCGATCTGCTTCAGGTGGGCGAGCAGGGCCTTCCAGGTCGTGCGGAACTCTTCCCGCGTAGCCTCGTCGATCTCCTTGGCGCCGTGGCCATACTGCGTCAAGGTCACGGTGGTGACATCGCCGTCGCCGGCCAGCGCGTATGACACCGTGTGGTAGTCGTCGGGGCGCTCCCCGGTTCCAGTCCAGTGGGTGAATTCGAGTTTTTCTTCGGGTTCGACTGCAACGACCTCGCCGCTATCGCGATAGGACTTGCCTTGCCACGTGCCGGAAATGCGGATCGGGTTGCCCACCTGCCATTCGGTCTTCACCTTGGCGTCGGGGAACAGCGCCGACTTGGGTGCAGTCATGGCCTTCCACACAGCGGTGCGCGGGGCCCGGATGGTCTTCTCGAGTTCGACGACCTTTTTCACAGAGATCTCCTACGTTCGCTTGCGACGAAATCCACATGGGAGGATGCGGAACTCCGCCGGCCAAGTTCAGGCGCACGATCAAAGACACTTGGCTCGTGCGCGCGGCGTAGCCTGCCCGGCTTGTCATCGGGCGTCTTGAACCGACGTGACCGTGGCGCAGCTTTGGGGCGAGGTGCTTTGTGGAGTCGATCCGATGGTTGGGGTGGAAGCACGCCTCGTGTTCCGGACCAAAGCGATAGAGGCGGGTCGCTACTGAAATCCTCAATCGGCGTCGGGTGGGGTCGAGAGCGCGCGATCGGCCTCCCACCATCGCAGAACCCTCAGGGCTTTGAGGGTTATCCATGGAGAGGCGGCGCCGGGGCCGTCATCCATGTGGAACCACACGCGTCCGGGAGTCTGCCATTCGAGCAGCCAGTATCCCCGCTCATCCTGTTTCGACTTGAGGATTGCGATGGCTTCGGCAAGGCGTGGATCGGGTATCAGCCCGAATTGCTTGCCTGCCTTGCGGAAATAGTCGAGGGCGCGAAGGATGTCGTATCGCCACCGGTGCGGATAGAGCGGAGACAGAAACCTCGCATCGGCGGCTTCACCGGTGGTGAGGCGCCGGAAGAGCCGGCGTTCGAGCAGGAACTCCTCTCCCGATCGGCGCGCGGCCCGTGTGGCATCCGACCCACCGGTTGCGATCTCGTATTCCAGCAGTCCTTCGAGCACGTTGATCGTGCTCGCGAACGAGGATCGCACCGAACCTTCCGAGCGGTCGCAGTTCCAACCGCCATCCGGCTGCACATCCTGCAGCAACCTGTCGACGATCCGAGTCACGTCCGCGCCGAAATATGCGCCGTCGGCGAGGGTTCGGCCGTTGATGCACTCCTCGACTTCGCCGTGCCAGAAGGGCTGTCCGCCTTCGTCCCAGCGAGCGTTTCGTCCGACCAGTTCGACGGTGCGGCGGGCCTGATCCGATGAGGGATCGAGCCCGAAGTCGCGCAATTGCGTCAGCGAGAAGCAGGTCGCAGTCCACGGCTGACCGACAGCCTTCCACTCCGACCAGTCGAAACCTTTCGGCACGAAGGCTCCGCCGGCCCACTGGCCGTCCTCATCCTGGTGGGACAGGAGCCGCGCTCCCCAGCCTTCGGTCTCCACCTTTGCGCGTTCGGCTTGCCAGGTTGATTCGGGCGCGCCAAGGAGATCGCGCATCGCCTGCCAACGAATGGCCGGGTCGACATTCAGCAGCCAGTCCACGACCGAACCAGCACCAGCCATCGCTGTTCCTCCCTCTTGCGAGCTCTAGAAACCGAGGGCCAGCTTCTCGTGCAGAACTCTGAGGATCCGGGCGGACTCGGGCATCTGCAGCAGGGCCTCTCTGTCTCTGGGCCGGTGGCGAACCTGCACCGGGTCGGGTGCGCCAAAGCGGACCATAGCGCCCATATCGCGCGAGCGCGACATCTCGGCTTCGAGCGAGCAGTCTTCGCAGGCATCGGCATTTTCGCGCTCGACACGGCCGCGCCAGATGCCGCTACTGGTCGCGATCTCCTTGGGTTGCCGCGTCAGAACCGGTCGTTCACGCATCGGGGGAGGACTGTTGAAGAACCAACTCATTTCCGTCCGGATCGCGGAACACCGCCTCGATGCCCCACGGTCGCTCGACCGGCGACTGCACGAACTCCACCCCTGCATCGCTCAATCGGCGGAACTCGGTCGCGATGTTGTCGCTCGCGAGCACCAGTCCTCGAAGACTGCCCGCAGGCATGGTTTCGAACCAGGTGACGAGAGTGACTTTAAGCCGGGAACCCCTCGGGCGAACGGTGACCCAGCGCATGCCAGGAACTGACTGATCGTCACGTTCGAGTTCGAAACCCAGCGTATCGACATAGAACTCCAGCGACCGCGCAGGGTCGGATACCGGAACGGACAAGACATCTATCGACCGGATGCTCAATTGCCAGACCTCGCGTCGCATGAGTGGAGAATGTGCACTTGAACGATTTGCGAGGCTCCGTCTTGAACAGGTGTGACAAGGCGCATCGCCATCGGGTTACACGTTGCGATGGTGTTCACCCAGGAACCCGGACGTGACCATTTGCCGCCATGCACCGGGAGGAGCGCCGGTGATCGCCCAGATGGCCCGTGTCATATGGGACTGGTCTGCGAAGCCGCTATCGGCGGCGACTTGCGCGAGTGGCTCGTTCCCCGATATCACTCGAAGCCAAGCCGACCGCGCCCGCAGTTCCGTAGCAAAGGTGTTGGCGGACACGCCGAACGCGCGGCGAAACCCACGCGAAACGGTCTCTCGCGCCAGACCGTGCGCCCGAGCCCAACGGTCGATGCCCACGTAGCCTGATCTCAGGTCGGCGGCGAGCAGGTCTGGCCAATCCCATATCGGCAGTGCCTCGGGGTTGGCATTGTCGATCAGTTCGGCGAGCAGTCCCGCGGCGCCGCGTGGATCGATCTCGGCCTCTCGTATCACGGCATCGATCGAGTGGAGCCGGTAGACGCCCCGGAACTCCGTCTCCATCCGCCAGGGAAGGTGCAACACGCGCGCTCCGCGTGGGCTCGGCGTTGCGTTGGAGTGCCGGTCGAGGGCCGGTTGAATCAAGACATCGCCAGGCAGCAGGCGCAGGCGACCCGCATAGCCATCCTGCACGTCTCCCGATGCCAACGTGATGCTGACATGAGCGCTGAGATGTCCGTGTCGGGGCGCCCTGGAGCCGGCCTCATAATGCTCGAACCCTGCTCGCCGTTCCAGCAGGTACTCGCGGGCCGCGGCGGGGCCCGGAACCGAAATGATTGTCGCCATTGTCAGTCCTTCCGAGCCTGGCAACGGCCGGCCGCTGTGTCACATTCATTCAAGACGGCCTATCGGCAGGCTGCAAGGGTTTCGGGTGGTGTATTGGTTGCCCTTGTGGGGTGATCGGTTGACGGCATTGCTTCGCACTGGCGTCCATCCCGGCGAGAGGAGGTCGATAGGACTATGACGGACAAGAAACTGGCTCCGAAAAACGTGGACGACTATATGATGCAACTCGCGCCGGATGTGGCCCGGGCGCTCACTGATCTGCGAACAGCGATCCGCGCTGCGGCGCCTGAAGCTCAGGAAGTGATGCGGATGGGCGCCGTCACCTACCTGCATCGGGGCAATCTGGTGTCTTTTGCCGCGGCGTCGAAGCACTGCTCGTTCTACGTCATGAGCCCTGGACCGATTGCCACAAGACGGGATGCGCTAAAGGGCTTCGAGACAGCGCCTACCGCGATAAAATTCAAGTCCGATCGTCCGCTGCCGGCAGCCTTGGTGCAGGCCATCGTCCACGAGCGCATGCGCGAGAACGAGGCCAAGTAGGCCTGTGCCGTCGTAGCCATGGCATGCTGCTGATCACCGTACACCTCCCGGAGCACTTCGATGACCTTCATGTCGCTTCAGTCGCCTGTGGAGCTCTGGAAGGGACGCTTCGGCCGCGAGTGGCTGCCGGCCGAAGGCCACATCCCCCGGCACCGGCACCTCAATGCCTTTGCGACAGTGGTGGTCTCGGGATGCGTCGAGCAGATTTGCTACGCTGGCCGCATGGTGGTTCGAAGCGGCGAGTTGATCGTGCACCCGACCCTCGACACGCATGCCGACAACCTGAGGTCAAACGGAGCGGACATACTCCGCCTGCCATGGCCGATAGAACAGGGACTGGGAGGAACGCACCGCCTCAGCGATGCCGATGCAATTATCAGAACCGCCGAGACAAACGTGACGCATGCGGCGCGGCTGGCATTTGCGGAAGTCGCCCGGCACGGCGTGGAGCGGGCTCCCCAACATGACTGGCCCGACATGCTCGCCGAGGCCATGACCGGCGGCCATCTCGACAGCGTTGCGGGTTGGGCCGCGAGCCAGGGGCTGGCCCGCGAGACGGTTTCACGGGGATTTCGCAAGGCCTTTGGCGTCTCTCCCGTAGCGTTTCGCGCCGAACTGCGGGCACGCGCAGCATGGTTCAAATCCGTATTCACGACCGATCGGTTTGCCGACATAGCCGCCGAAGTCGGCTTTGCCGACCAGGCCCACATGACTCGGGCGGTTCGGGCACTTACGGGGTCGCCCCCGGGCTATTGGCGAAGGCGTCGGGAGCGACTGCCAGGCTACTACCTGACCGGCATTGTGGGCTTTGCAGGGCTGGCGAGGCCGGCGCTGATCGAAGGGCCCGCGGACGACTAACGGCATGAGCGGAGTCAGTTCCGGGCAACCATCTCTTCTCCGGCTTTGGCAAGCAGCCGGAGCGCTTCCCCGCCGCCGGGGACGTTCACCATGACCAGCACCTGATCGCTGCCGCCCTCGTCCGAGGCGCTGAAGATCTCGAAACCACGGTCCGACCCGTCGAGCGACACGTTGTCGTCTCTGAACACCTGGCCGTAGGGCTCGCTCAACGCTCGCCCGCTGCGCACGAAATGGTAGAAGCGGAGGAGATCGTCCAGCGTGGAATACATGCCGCCGCTGCCGCGCACGAGCCACGACACTCGTCCCCAGTTTGGTGGAATGTTCGGCACACCCATTCGCGCGGGCCCGCCTCCTGCGGCGAAGTCCGGGACCCTTTGGTCCGTCGCCGTGCCGTATTCCGCCGTCGTCCTCATACCTGCTGGATCGAAGATGTTGGCCTTGAGGAACTCGAAATAGTCCTGGCCGCTGATCCGCTCGATGATCGCGGCCAGCAGGCCATAGGCCGTGTGCGACGACGCATGATCGCTGCCCGGCTCGAACAGCAACTCCTGCGCGAGCGCCCGCCGCTCCAACTCCGCCCTGTCGATCCAGGCGAGGTCCGGGTCCCAGTCCGACGCCAGTGCGGGGAAGTCGTGGAGGCCGGATTGCCCGCGCAGCAGTTGCTCGACGCTTATCCCGGCCTTGTCCTCGGGAACAGCGTCGAAGACCTCCGCCAGCGTCGTTGTCAGTGTGAGCTTCCCCCGCTCGACCAGCATCAAGATGCCGGCGATCGTGAAGTCCATCGAGCGGGAACCGATCGCGAAGATCTTGCTGGTGGTCATGGGAACGCCCAGCTCGCGGTTGGCGTCCCCCCACGCCGTGCGCAAGAACTCGATGCCGTCGATGCGCACATAAGCCACGCCCGAGAAATCGTGCTGTCGCGCCAGCGTGGCGATGAGGTCGCGGAACGCGGCGACGTCGGCCGACCCCTTGGCCTGCGTGCCCCCGCTGAGGGATGACAATGCCAGCGCAAGGGAACTGGCGAAGGCGATGACGTTGGTTCTAAACATCAGGAGCTGACCAACACTCAGCCTGGCCCATTTACTGGCCATCGATGAAGGCGAGCGCTGTTTCCGCCATGCGAGGATCTGCGAAGATGGTGTAGTGCGTCGCGCCCGGAAGAACGGCGAGGCGGTTCGCGTTCATTGCGGAGCCGTCCCAGAGCGCGTCGTGGAGGCCGCCCCCGAGGAGCGCGAAGAAGTCCGCCGCGTGCGCCAGCTTCACCGCATCCCAGTCGCCATAGACGAGCAGGGTGGGCACATGCATTCCGCGGATTTCGGCCGACCAGTCGTAGTCGCGCGAGTTCAGCTCGGCGACCTTGTCGAGCAGCAGCGGCCAGTCCTCGACGCGAGGCGCGGAGGCGGCATAGAGCGCATAGAGCGGCGTTTCCTTCAGATATTCGGCCGCCGCACTCGTCGTCTGAGCCATGCCCTCGATGTTCTCCTTGTGCCATCCGGTTCGTGAGAATGGGGCAGACACAGCGACGAGGTGGCCCACGAGGTGGGGGTGCTGGATAGCGATCCTTGTCGCGACGCCCCCACCGATTGAGAACCCCACGAGATCGACTTTGCTCAATCCCAGATGGGCCACGAGCGCGGCGACGTCGTCGGCCATCGCTTCGAACGACATGGGACGCGGAATGTCGGCTGTCCCGCCATGCGCCTGCAGGTCCACCGCGATCACTTCATGCTCGCGGGCGAGGATCGGGATGATTGGCTCGAACATGCCGAGCGCCCCTAGGCCACCATGAAGCAGGATGATCGGCGAGCCCTCGCCGTAGCGCATATAGTTGAGGCTGATGCCATTGACGTTCGCCTGCTGCGTCTGTGCGGCCTTGAACACTTCGGGGACACCCATGAATGCTGTTAGCGTAAGCGGTGCCGCCACTCCCAGGAGGGCAATCAGCAGAACGTTGCCGACGATACGCAAGCTCATGTCCAACTCCCCTGATTTGACGGCCCCTGAGGTTGCCTTGACGACGGGCGATAGTCTTGAAGCCAAGTGACCACGCAGCGCCGATGGCAGCAGGATCAACCGCGTTGCCGCTGTCATCTTCCTGGTCGTCTGCTCCAGGGAGCCGTGACGTCACGCCGCATGCGTGAGCCGGTTCAGCTGATCCGGCGACAATCGCAGTTCGGTCGCCGCGAGGTTCTCAGAGAGTTGTTCGCCCGTCGATACCGCCACGAGCGGAATGATTGCCGGGCTCGACTGCATCATCCACGCCAGGGCGACCTGGCCCGCGGTGGCGCTTGTTTCCGCCGCTACCTGCGTCAGCGCCTCCGAGCGCTTCCGGTTGTCGTCGGTTCTGTATTCGGGGCCAAGACGTTCCGGGTTTGCATATCCGCCACGAAGCAGCGGAGTGTAGGCGACGACCCGAAAGTCAGGGTTGAATCGGATGTAGTCGAGGTGGTCCGGGCTTAGGCCGCCTTCGGTGCCGTAACCGCCGCGAAGCCCCAGCTCGGGATGCACTCTAAAATCCGAGTACGGCCTGGGTCTGAGGTAGCTGAATTGCTGTTGCAGAACCACGTACCTCGGGAGGGCCTTCTTGCTGCTGAGTTGCAGCGCCCTCTCGATGCGCCAAACGCTGTAATTGGAGCAGCCGATGGCTCTCACTTTCCCGCTATCGACGACGCGTGCGAAGCCCTCTAGAGTGTCCTCGAGCGGCACGGTGCGGTCATCGATATGGGCATAGCAGAGGTCGAGGTAGTCCGTGCCCAAGCGCTTCAGCGACGCTTCCACCTGGGCGACAATGACATCGCGTCCGAGCCCCTCGATCTCTCCAAGGCCGGCGCCCTTTCGGACCGGGCGAGCGCCAACCTTGCTCGCGACAACAATGTCATCCCGCCGTCCGCGATCCTTCAGCCAGCGTCCCAGCAGTTCCTCACTGCTTCCGGCGTGTGCGCCTTCAACCCAGAATGCATAGTTGTTGGCGGTATCGAGGAAGTTGCCTCCCCATTCGACGTATTGATCAAGGAGGCGACGGGATGTCCCTTCATCGACACGCGCCCCAAAAAGCATCGCGCCCAAGGCAATGGGTGAGACGGATAGAGGACCAATGTTGCTTCGATTCACGGTGGCTCCATTTCTGCGGGGTGCCGAAAGCCCGTATGCAACAGGCGAATCGAGCCGCCTGTATTGAACCCGCGTGACGGGGACGGCGCCTGCATCGCGCTGCGAGCGGCGCACGCTCAACTCTCCGAGCGAGGTCTTGCGCAGGAAATCCGGGGCGACCACATTACCCGGTATGGCCAAGAAGGACCAAGACCTCACGTCGGTCGGCAGGCCGTCAGACTCTCTGCCCCGCCGGTCAACCAGCGGGGAGGTTGCCGATTTCGTCCGGCAGGTGGGCGAGGTGGCTCGACCCGGCGCCGCGAAAGGTCGGCTGCTGTTTGCCCTCGACGCTACGATGAGCCGGCAGCCCACCTGGGATCTGGCTTGTTCGCTGCAGGGGGAAATGTTCGATGCGCTGCCGGCCAATGGCAGCCTATCGGTGCAACTGCTCTACTTTCGTGGCCTCGCCGAATGCCGCGCCTCCAAGTGGGTCAACGACGCGCAAGGCTTGGCGCGACTGATGTCGGGCGTCGCCTGCCAGGGCGGCAACACCCAGATTTCGAAGGTCCTGGCCCACGCCCGGCGCGAGCACGCGAAAATGCCGATCGCGGCCGTGGTGTATGTCGGCGACGCCATCGAAGAAAACGTGGACAGCCTCGCCGCCAAGGCGGGTGAACTGGGGCTGCTCGGTTGCCGGATGTTCATCTTCCAGGAGGGCCGCGACGCCCGGGTGGAGGCCGCATTCCGCGAGATGGCACGGCTGACCAAGGGCGCCTATGCCCGCTTCGATGCCAGTGCGCCCGCCGAACTGGCGGCGTTGCTGCGTGCTGTCGCGGCCTATGCGACAGGCGGACGCGCGGCGCTTCAGTTGCAGAAATCGGCGCGGGCGACAGCGCTGCTCGAGCAGTTGACCTGAGATGGGCTACATCCTGCTCGGCCTCATTGCCGTCCTTGCTGCCCTCTGGGCCTGGTCCGCCTACTCGCGCCTGCGCCCGGCCACCCGTGCTGCCGCCCTGCGCTGGGGAGTGGGAGGCAGTGCTCTGCTCGTCTCTGCCGGCCTCGCCATGGCACGGCGCTTCGACCTGGCTGCCTTCGCCGGCGCCGCCGCTTTCTCGATCCTCAGATACGGCCGGCTCGGGCCGATCACGCTGGGCGGCGACCGCATCAGTGCCGACAACGTCTCCAAAGTGCGTAGCAGGTACCTCGCCATGGTGCTCGATCACGACAGCGGTACGGTCGGCGGGCGGGTCGTAGCGGGGCAGTTTGCCGGCCACGACCTGATCGACCTGGGCGAGATGGAGACGCGGGCCCTGATCGACGAGATCGCCGGCGATGCCGACAGCGTCGCGCTGCTCGAAAGCTGGCTAGATGCCAACCGCGCCGGCTGGCGCGAATATTTCGAGGAGACCGCAAGAGCCGCCGGGGCCGGCACCGCGACAGGCTCCGACGAGGAGGCCTATGCGATTTTGGGCCTGCAGCCGGGAGCGAGCGCCGAGGAGATCAAGGCCGCCCATCGCGAGCTGATGAAGGGCGTCCATCCCGACCACGGCGGG
>DATCRS010000566.1:0-2530 GCA_036568845.1 Devosia sp.
CTCGAAGGCGCCGACAGCCAGGCCGCCGATCTCGCTGACGGCCCGTCCGAGCTCGTCCCCGATCCGGCGACGGGGATCATCGCCGATCTGGTGGAGGAGACCGAGCACGGCCCGATTCCGCGCATGTCGGCCACCGGCGACCGGCCTTTCGACCTCTACGCCCGCCCATCGATCACCACCGCGTCTGCCGACGGCAAGCCGCTGGTCGCCATCATCGTAACCGGGCTCGGCCTCAACGAGGCCACGTCGCTCGAAGCGGCCAACACCCTGCCCGAGGCCGTCACGCTAGCCTTCGCACCCTACGGCAGGGGTCTCAAGGCCAGCACCGCGGCCGCACGCGCCGCCGGGCACGAGCTGATGCTCGAAGTGCCGCTCGAGCCCTTCGACTATCCCGACAACGATCCGGGCCCGGACACCTTGCGAGCGGGCCAGGCGCCGCGCGACAACATGAGCCGGCTCTACACTGTCATGGCCAAGTTCGGCGGCTATTTCGGGCTCATCAACAATATGGGCGCACGCTTCACCGCCTCGCCCGCCGATTTCGCCCCGATGATGGAAGAGCTGGGCGCCCGCGGCCTCGGCTATGTCGACGACGGCTCCTCCAACCGCTCGCTGGCGCAGCAGCTCTCGGCCGCCAATCGTGTCCCGTTCGCCCGCGCCGACCTGATGCTCGACGCCAATCCCACCCGCTCTGCCATCCTCGAGCAGCTCACCCTGCTCGAAGACAAGGCCCGGACCAATGGCTCGGCCCTCGGTGTCGTTTCGGCCCTGCCGGTCTCCATCACGGCCCTTGCGGAATGGAGCAATAAGCTCGAATCTCGCGGCTTCGCTCTCGTTCCCGCCAGCGCCGTGATGAAATGACCCGCCCCATCCCCGACCGTGAAACGATGCCCTACCGCGACTGCGTGGGCGTCGCCGTCTTCAACTCCAGCGGCCAAGTCTTCATCGGCCGGCGCGTGCGCGAAGGCGACCCGGAAGACTCCGAGGAGCACGGCTCGCCCTGGCAGATGCCGCAGGGCGGCATCGACAAGGGCGAGGACCCGCTGGCGACCGCCGCGCGCGAGCTCTACGAGGAGACCTCGATCGAGTCGATCGAGCTCGTCGGCGAGGCGCCGGGCTGGATCCACTACGATCTCCCCGACGACGAGCTCGGCATCGCGCTCAAGGGCAAGTATCGCGGCCAGCGCCAGCGCTGGTTCGCTTTCCGCTTCACCGGCGAGGAGAGCGAGATCGATGTTCACGCGCCTGGCGGTGGCCACCACCGGGCCGAGTTCGACGCCTGGCGCTGGGAGGAGCTCGAGAAGCTTCCCGAGATCATCGTTCCGTTCAAACGCGAGGCGTACCGCGAAGTGGTCGCCGCCTTCAGGGAAATCCCGTTCAAAGTGCGTTCATCATCGTGACCGCATAGCGGCAAGCTCATGAAAACCATCGGCCTCATTGGCGGCATGAGCTGGGAATCCACGGCTCACTACTACGCCATTCTCAACCGCGAGACCGCCAGGATTCGCGGCGGCTTGCACTCGGCGCCGGTGATCCTGCACTCGGTCGATTTCGCGCCGATCGAAGCGATGCAGCGCGCCGGCGACTGGGACGGTGCCGGTCAAGTCCTTGCCGGCATTGCGAACTCCCTCGAGGCGCAGGGCTGTGGTGTCATCGGCCTCGCCACCAACACCATGCATATCTGCGCCCCGCAGATCGTTGCCGGTCTCAGCGTGCCCTTCGTCCATATCGCGGCTCCCACCGCCGACGCGCTGTTGGCCGACGGCGTGGGTACGGTGGGCCTCCTCGGCACCCGGTTCACCATGGAAAAGCCGTTCTACATCAACGGACTGCGCGAGCGTGGCCTCGACGTGCTGGTGCCCGATGTCGGCATCACCAATCTCAACGGCATTATCTACGAGGAGCTCTGCCTCGGCATCGTCCGCGACGAGTCACGGCAGGTCTATGTCGAGGCTATTCAACGGCTTGCCGCCCGCGGCGCCGAAGCCGTGATCCTCGGCTGCACCGAGATCTGCATGCTGATCGACGACAGCGTCAGCCCCCTCCCCACCTACGACACCACCGACCTGCATGCCAAGGCGCTGGTGGCTGCGGCGCTGGGGTAGGCGGGTCCGGTCTGTCAGTCGGCGTCCTTCTCCCGCTTGCGGGGGAAGGTGGCGCCGAAGGCGACGGAAGGGGGGTGCCGCAACCCTCTGATCGCAACCACCACCGGCGTCACCCCGGCGAATGCCGGGGCCCAGTACACGCTGGCCCCGCGGCTCCGTCGCTGTATATGCCGAAGCGCCGGTGAGTACTGGATCCCGGCATTCGCCGGGATGACGCCGAGTGCGTTGATATTGCATCGGAAAAAGAACTTATCCCCGCGCTCTGGCACTGAGTTAGATTCACTCCGTCAACTCCGCGGTGGACGGGTAGCGCGACGAACGCTGGCGGAGAGATAGCCGGGAGGGGGAAGGGAGTCGTCCCAAGCCCCTGGGCCAAGCGCACGGAGTAGGGAAGGCCAACCGACCCACTCCCGACGCGCGGGACA
>DATCRS010000567.1:0-9836 GCA_036568845.1 Devosia sp.
CTCGTGCGCCGACCGCCGCTCAACGATATCGGCCCGAAGCGGCCATCGTTGTCGCAAGCTGAGTCAGCTAGCATAGCTAGATCGACGCTTGGCGGCTTCAAACACATGGTATCCGTCGACCTTGTGGACCCGGCAGCCGCCGAAGATCGCGCCCATCTTGTTGCGGTACCAGTCGCGCCGCCTGGTCACCATCCACATCGTTCCGCCCAATGCGAGCCGGTTGAACCCCTTCTCGATGAAGTGCTTCGGGACGGAGAAATCGACATGGTAGGGCGGGTTCGAGATGATCTTGGTGAACCCGGTCTCCCGCGTGCCGCTAAAGCCATCCGACAACGCCACCGTTACACCCGGCACACCATTGGCATTGGCGTTCCGGCGGGCAATGGCCACCGCTCTTGGATCGTTATCGACCATCACCACACGCTCGGCAGCAACATACTGGGCGGCCAGGATGCCCACGAGGCCATAGCCACACCCGAGGTCGAGGACCTTGTCCTGTGGCTCGAAGGCGATCAGCGAGAGCATTGCAAGCGTACCGGCGTCGGCCCGCTGCGGCGAGAAAAGGTCCGGCTCGGTCTCAAGTCTCAGCGTCACCGCGCTGATAGTCACGTCAAACATTGTCATCCCCTCAAATGGCTTGAGTGGGACCAGTGTTTTCACGGGAGGATGTCGGCCGGCGGCCGCTGCTTGCGGCATCGCCTACGGTTGATGCGCTAGTTCAGTGCGCCGCCGCGCCCCGATCGGTGATCAATGGCAACAGCGGCAACTGCTATGATGGAAAGCGGCAAGGTCCAACCCGGAGAACGATCTGATCCAAAGCGGCCGCCGCGCCGAATCCAGGGCGAGCAAAAGCGCTCTCTGCCTGGTTGATGGCGCTGCCCTTTGGATCAGTTGGCTGGCAATTGAGTGCCCCGGATGCAAGATTCGCAAGGCGGCAGCATGCACGTGGCCCGGCCCAGAAGCAAGCGCATGTGAGCGGCCGCTTTTGGCGCCAACCGGGCCTCCTAAATCTCCTCCGGTGGCTCCCAGGTTGGCCAGTCGGCGACGTGGTCTTCCCATTCGCCGGGCTTCACCTTCTCCTCGCTGATGGTGCGGCCGCGCACCGAGACGCCGACGGCCACCACCGTGTCGGGGTCGCCCGAGATCAGCGGGTGCCACCAGGCGAGGCCCTTGCCTTCGGCGAGGCGGCGATAGGCGCAGGTGGCCGGGATCCAGGAAATGGTCCGCACATTCTGCGGGTCCAGCTTGATGCAGTCGGGCACCTTGGCGAGCCGGTTGGGATAGTCGGTGCACTTGCAGCTCTCGCCGTCGAGCAGCCGGCAGTGCACGTCGGAGGTGAAGATCTCGCCCGAATCCTCGTCTTCGAGCTTCATCAGGCAACAGCGGCCGCAACCATCGCAGAGGGATTCCCATTCTGCCGTGGTCATTTCCTCGAGCGTCTTTTCTTCCCAGAATGCCAAAGTCCGCCTTTCGTCACCGCTTTGCTCTTGCGGCAAACACTTCCCAGTCATAATCCATCGAAACCCTTGCGCCGCCGACCCGAAACGGGAAGACTCGCGTTGCGCCAGCGTCGGAGAAAACGGTGCAGGATCCGTTCTACCACAAAGAGAAGCGCAAGAAGAAAACCCGCATGCTCGATGCGGATGCGTGGCTCGACTCGGCGATGTACGAGTTCTGGCAGGCGCTCGGACGCGGCTATACGCGGGTGCAGGACTTCTTCTCCATCTTCCATGTCTCCGGCTTCAAGCGCTTCTTCGTCGAGATCTTCTCGGACGCGCTGAGCTTTGGCGCCATCGGCGCGGTGCTGATGACCGCGCTCGCCCTGCCGGCGTTCGACGCCACCGCCTCGGGAAAATTCAACAAGGCCGAGGACTACTCGGTTCTTTTCCTCGACCGCTATGGCAACGAGATCGGCCGGCGCGGCATCCGCTCCGACGACAGCTATCCGCTCGAAAAGCTGCCCGACTATTTCGTCAAGGCGACGCTCGCCACCGAGGACCAGCATTTCTACCGCCATTTCGGCATTGATGTGTTCGGCACGCTGCGCGCGCTCATCTCCAACACGCAGGGCGACGGTTCGCTGCAGGGCGGGTCGTCCATCACCCAGCAGCTGGCCAAGAACCTCTTCCTGTCCAATGAGCGCACGCTGGAGCGCAAGATCAAGGAAGCCTTCCTCTCGGTGTGGCTGGAGTGGCACTACACCAAGGACGAGATCCTCAAGCTTTACTTCGACCGCGCCTATATGGGCGGCGGCAATTTCGGCGCGGCGGCGGCGGCCGAGTTCTATTTCGGCAAGAAGATCACCGATGTGAGCCTTGCCGAGGCGGCAATGCTCGCCGGCCTCTTCAAGGCGCCGACCAAGTACGCGCCGCATGTCGACCTCGCCGCCGCCCGCGGCCGCGCCAATGTGGTGTTGAGCCGCATGGTCGATGCCGGCTTTCTCACCGAGGGCCAGGTCACCGCCGCCCGCCGCAACCCGGCAATGCCGGTCGACCGCTCGCACGAGATCGCCGCGCCCAACCACTTCCTCGACTATGCCTTCGAGGAGGCCAAGAAGATCATCGAGGCATCGAACACCACCTCGAACAGCTTCGTGGTCCGCACCACCATCGATCCGGTGCTGCAGTCCTACGCCGAGGATGCCGTGACCTCGGTCGTCCGCGAGCAGGGCGAGCAGTACAACGTGCACGAGGCGGCGATGGTGGTGACCGAGCCGACCGGGCCGATCCGCGCCATGGTCGGGGGCATGGACTACGGCAAGAGCCAGTTCAACCGCGCCATCGTCTCCAACCGCCAGCCGGGCTCGTCGTTCAAGCCGTTCGTCTATTCGACCGCCTTCGAGATGCTGCCCGACTACACCCCGGCGACGACGATCACCGACCGTCCGGTCTGCATCGGCGACTGGTGCCCGGTGAACTATGGCCGCAACTACAAGGGCACGACCACGCTCGAAAGCGCCTTCGCGCAATCGATCAACACCGTGCCGGTGACGCTCTCGATCAAGACCGGCCGCGATCCCATTGCGGCGACGGCGCACAAGATGGGCATCACCAACGATTTCCCGGTGACGCGCTCGCTGGCGCTGGGCGTCGCCTCGGTCAGCGTCATCGACATGACGTCGGCCTATTCGGTCTTTGCCAATCACGGCTACAAGACACCGGCCTACGGTATCACCCGCGTCACCACGCTCTCGGGCGACACCATCTACGAATTCGACCCCAACGCGCAGCACGAGCGCGTGCTCTCCGAGCACACCGTCGCCTTCATGAACCAGATGATGCGCAAGGTCGTCACCGGCGGCACCGGCCGGCGCGCCGACATCCCGGGCGTGCCCGCCGTGGGCAAGACCGGCACCACCACCTCCTATCGCGATGCGTGGTTCTGCGGTTTCACCGGCAACTATGTGGCGGCGGTCTGGTTCGGCAATGACGACTACCAGCCGACCCGGAATCTGACCGGTGGCACCCTGCCCACCATCGCGTGGCAGAAGTTCATGGCCTACGCCCACACCAATATCGAGATCAAGCCAGTGTTCGGCGTGGACTTTCAGCCCGAGCCGTTCGTCATCGCCGCGGCCGAAGGCGGCGTTCCGCTGGAGCCGCAGGACGAGCGTCCGCCGACGCTTCAGCCCGCCGCGGCACAAAAACTGCTCGAGGTCGCCGACCGGCTGAACCAGACCCTTAAATCCACGCGGCCCACCAGCACGGCCGCCATCGCTGCCGCTCCAGCGAACAAGGCATTGTAATCCTTGCGCTTTGTGACCAACCTGCTACTGGCGATCGGGGTGGCGCTCGCCTTCGGCTTCGGCCTTTCCTGGTTTGCCGTCACCGATGGCCGCTACTTTGGCGTCACCCAGATCGGGCCATGGTCGACCTGGCGCGATGCTGGGTCGCCGCAGCCCGATCCCTATAGCCGCGCCT
The DNA here is from genome assembly GCA_036568845.1 of Devosia sp. Classification (GTDB taxonomy): domain Bacteria; phylum Pseudomonadota; class Alphaproteobacteria; order Rhizobiales; family Devosiaceae; genus Devosia_A. Next base: position 3,921 of record DATCRS010000567.1, read on the forward strand.
ACATCGCCCGCACCGCCGCCCTGCAGCTCGGCGCCAGCGAAGGCCTGCAGTTCACCGCCACTGTCGACAGCGAAGGCCGCGCGCTAACCCGTTCCTGCCGCTACAGAATCGACGGCACGACGCCCACCGCGACGTTCTGGACGCTGACCGCGGTCGATGCCACCGGCGCGCTCATCACCCGGCCGGACGGGCCGAAGGCCTTCAACAGCACCCGGATCGCCCGCGCCAACGATGGCTCGATGGAGCTTTACGTCAGCCGCACCCTGGCGCCACGCAACTGGCTGGAGATCACCGGGGAGGGGTCCTTCGTGCTAGCGCTCAACCTCTACGACACCTCCAGCCTCGGCGGCGTGGGCTCGACCGCGCTCACCCTGCCCTCGATCATCCGCGAGGCCTGCGCATGATCCGCACGGTGCTGTGGGTGTTTGGGGGGCTGGTGCTTGGAGGCATCATCCACATTGCGGTCATTCTGGCGCTTCCGGTGCTCACTGGGGGCAGCGTCTGGGCTCAGGTCGTCGAGATGGGAGCGCTGAACAGACCGATCGTCCTGCCTGCCGCAGAAGCGGGCCAAGCGAACCCGCTTCGGCTCGACCCGGAGCTGGCCTACGCGGTGTGCCAGATCGATCTGCGCCAAGGCCCCGGCACCGTCTCGGGCACGCTGCCGCAGGCATTCTGGTCCATTGCGGTCTATAGTCACTCGGGCATCGCGCTCTATTCGACGACCAATCGCGACGGCATCGGTCAGAACCTGGAACTTGGCATCTTCAACCAGGTGCAGACGCGGCTGCTTGCAGAGCAGAAGCTCAACGTCGCCGAGGGGCTCTTGATCGTCGAGTCACGCGACGACGACGTCTATGTCGTCGTCCGTCTCCATCCCGAACAGCAGGTGATGCGCGCCCGCTACGAAGCCCAGCTGCGCGCACTCCGCTGCGGCAACATCCCGGCGTAGAGCAGTTTTCCGGGTGAGTTGAAGGATATCCCCCATGTCATTCCTGCGGAGGCGGGAATCCAGCATGCTCGATGCTGAAGGTTGCCGCGGCGCTCACCCACCCACCGCTCGTCACCCCGGCAAGGGGCCGGGGCCCAGTAAACGCTGGCCCGGCGGCTCCTTCACAAACCGGACCCACGTGCCGGCGCATACTGGATCCCGGCCTTCACCGGGATGACGGTGGTTGGGGTTAGCGAAGGGACGCGGGGAGGGATCGGGGCTGCTGATTCCGCCGCCACGGGCATGACGCCTCTAAGCTGCCTTGTCGTCGAGCGGCACCGCGGCCAACCTCAGCCCGAACGCGTTCATCACCTTGAGCACGGTGGTGAACTCGGGCTTGCCTTCGGCGCTGAGCGAGCGATAAAGCGCCTCGCGTGCCAGCCCGGTATCCTTGGCCAGCTGCGTCATCCCCTTGGCCCTGCCGATGGCGCCCAGCGCCGCCATGATTACAGCGGGATCGCCATCGTCGAATGCAGCGTCGAGAAAGTACGCGATGTCCTCGTCGCTCTCGAGATAGTCGGCCACATCCCACTTTGTGCTGCCGGGGCTCATCCTCAAAATCCCTCGCGTTCGCGACCCATCTTCTTTGCCAACTCGATGTCGGCCTGCTGACCTGACTTGTCTCCGCCGCACAGCAGCAGAACGATGACGTCACCGATCCGGGTGAAGGAGACCCGATAGCCGGGCCCGTAATCGATCCTCATCTCACTGACGCCACCTCCAACCGATTTGGCGTCGCCGAAATTTCCGAGCTCAAGACGGAGGAGACGAACATTGATCTTGCTCTGTGCCACATGGTCGCGCAGACGCCTGAACCATTGCTCGTACCGCTCGGTCTTGCGGACTTCAATGTTGGTCATTGTAACCTATGAGTTACAGCCCGGCAACCTACTTCTTGTAGACTTTCCCGTCGCCCATCAGCACACGGCCCTTCGGCACCCCCGCGACGCTGTCCTTATAGACATCGATGCCGCCGCAGAAGTCGCCGCGCTCGCCGCGCTCGACCCAGACCAGCAGGCTGCTTAGCAGACCGTCGACCTCCACCGCTTCCTCGTGCGGGGTTTCGATCAGCAGATGCTCGAGGGCGTAGTTGTAGTTCCCGTAGCGATATCGGATCGCCCGCACGAACCAGGCGATCTTCTCGTCGTTCTCGTAGCGGCGGTCCTGCTGCTCCTGGTGCATACGCGCTTCGACGACGAGGTCGCCTGCAGCTGTCGCCCGCCGCCGGTCGACCTCGAGCACGGCGCAGATCGAGCGGAAGGTCGGGGCCATGAGCTCGATATCGATCTTGATGTGATCGGCCATCGTCGCGTAGCGGATGCGCGACGACTCGTAGCGCTCGCTCGAGATGATCTTGTAGTAGCGGTCGATCTTGAACTTGTGGTCAGTGCGGCCGATGCGAGTGCGCTGGAACTCGACCGAGGTGTCGAATGACCAGTCCTTGGCATGTGCCGCGGTCAGGTAGCGCCAGACGCGGTCGTGCATCTCGCGTTCCTGGTCGGTCTGGTTGAAGGTCGAGACCGGCCGCTTGTCGATATACTCGGTCTTGAGTGCGCCTACCGCAGGCATCACCGCGTCGTGCAGAACGCTCTCTTCGGCTCGGCCGAAATCGCCAACGGGCCGCGACATGCTGCAGCCGGCGAGAGCGACGAGCACAGCCGCAGCCGCGGCGGTGCGGAACATGGACTGGCCTTTGCTAGCCACGCTTGCGCTTCGGCCGCGTCGAGTTCACCGGCTTACCCGGCACAGGCGTGCCGTCACGTTCATACCGCACGCCGGTGAAGAGGAATATCTGAGCGTTACCCGCGAGGTGGGACCCTGCCGGCGAACGGCGCTTGCGCTTGTCGAGTTGGACCAGCTTACCCAAAGCTTTGCTCCAGTCTTGGCGCGCATCATCGCGACCGCCAAATCGGGGCGACGCTACCCCCGAGTAAAGCCATTAAGAGTTCGTCAAGGTTAACAGTTCGCTAACGATTTTCCGGAAATAGTCCGGATGCGTGGTTTGTGCCCGGGTCGCAACGCGGAACCGGGCGTTCAGGGCGAATTATGATCGGTTTTCAACCTTACGAGACCTTCCAGCTGCTCATCGAGACTGGGGGGATCGACCGCACCAACACCCTCCTGGTCGCGGCCTGCGACGCCTTTTCCCGGCGCGGCACGCCGACCTATGCCGAAATGGAACAGTTTGCAGCCTTGGCGCAGCGCCTCTTTCCGACGGCGGCCCCTTCGGCCCGCGCAAAGGCTGCGGCGACGCTGGGACGCTCCGAGTCGCTCTCGCCCGAGCTTGAGGAGCTCGTGGTAACCCATCTTGGCGAAGACCTGCCCGACTTCCTCGTCACCGCGCCAAAGCTCTCCGAGCAGACGATGCTGAAGATCGTCGCCGCCAATGACGTGCCGACCGCTGCGGCGCTCGCCCGGCGCAGCGATCTGACCAACGTCGTCCTCGCCAAGCTCTTCCAGCTCAACAGCCGCAAGGTCTACCGCGCGCTCGCCACCAACACGTCTGTCGTCCCCCGCGGTGCCTTCCTCTCCGCCCTCGCCCGCTCGGCCCAGATGGACCACCAGGTCGCCTGGTCGCTGGCGGCGCGCGACGATTTCGACTGCGCCCTTCTCGCCCCCGCCTTCTTCGACCTCAACGAGCCTGATCGGCTCAAGGTCATCAATGCCTTCGCCAACCGCCGCACGCCCGACGCGCCGATCAAGAAGACGCTGGAGCAGCTCTCGGTCGCCACGGTCGAGCTCACCAAGGCGCTGATGAAGCTGTTTTCGGAGAATCGTCGGCCCGAGGTCACCCGCCTGCTGCATCAGATCACCGGCCTCGATGAGGTGCGCTGCGGTCAGATCGCCCACGACACCTCGGGTGCCGCGCTTTTCGTCGTACTGCGCGCCTTCGGCTGCGGCGAGCATGACGGGCTGAAGGTGCTGATCCACGCCACCAGCCACGACGAGGATCGCTCCAAGGCGCTGGCGCAGTTCGCCACCCTGTTCCAGACGGTGAGCATCGACTCGACCGCGTTCCTGATGAGCGCCTGGCGCGGCGAGGTGAACCTGCTCGACCTCTCCAAGCCCGAGTACAAGCCGTTCACCCAGGAAAGCCGCCGCACGCCGCCGCCATTCAAGCGCGAGCGCGATCCGGTGGTCGACCAGGCCATCGAAGCCCTCGCCCGCATCGGTGTCCGCCAAGCGAGCTAGGGCCCGGCCTCGTAGTTCGACAGGCTCACCATGAGGCCTCACCCAGTAGCCTCACCCTGAGCCCGTCGAAGGGTGATGAGCCGCCTACGCAAAGGTCCAGTGGACCTTTGCCTGCGAAGAGCGCCGGCAGCGCTATGCGCGCAGGGCTATGGCGTGGCTAGGACTCCACCACCAATATCCCCAGATCCCCGGCCCGCATCTCCAGCGCGATCACCCACAGATCCGGGTCGAAATCCGCCTCTTGCGCGATTCGGGCCGCGACCTTGGCCGGTTCGACGTGGTCGAAGCGCAGCTGGAACACCCGGTCCTCGCCATCGTCGGTGCGCAGCGCCGCCGGAGCCGGCACGTAGAGCGAGGTACCGCCATTGAGGTGGTCGAGCTCGATGAACACCTGCCCGGCGATGGGGTCGCCGCGCCGGGAGACGACGCAGAAATGGCCGAGGTCGTTATGCCGCCGCACGAAGGCGGCAGCCCAGAGGTCGGTGCGCAGCATCCCTCTGTGACTAGAGCGTTGCGCCGGCCTTCACAAGCAGGTCGGGCAATTCGGGCGTGATGCGGCCCGTGCGCTCGTAATTGTAGAAGGTTTCGAAGCTCCGGATCGCCTTGGCCGTCGCCTCGCCCGCGACGCCGTCCACCGGCCCATGCAGGAAGCCGAGCGAGGCCAGTCCGCGCTGCACCCGCGAAACGATCACAGGGTCGGTCACCGAGAACGGCGGCATCAGGTCCTCGACCTTGGCGTCGGTATCGAGCACCGGCACTTCGGTCGGCTTCACCTGGATTTCAGTCGTCGCATTGGCGGTCGGCGCCGCGCCGGCCGTTGCCGCGACACTAGCGGTGACAATCGGCTGCTGCGTCACCGCCGGCTGCGCCGCGGGCGCTGTCGTCGTGCCGAACTGCAGCGGCGCCGGCGCCGCAATGCTCGCGGCAGGCTTGCGGTCCGGCGTCGTCTTGGCGAGGGTCTGCACGCCGTTGACGATGGTGTCGATGGCGTCGCCCGCCGTCTCCACCGCGATGTTCATCGCCTCCTGCGGCGTCTCCGGCAATGCACGCGTGGTAACCCGCTGCGGCTGCGCCACCGGCTGCGGATCGATGCGCGCCGTGACGGTTGTATCAATCGCCTGCGGTTCCGGCGCGGCCTTAACCAGCTCGGCGACCGGGTCGGTCTTGGGCACCACCACCTTTGGCAGCGGGTCGGTCGCCGGCACCGGCTCGGGCGCCCGCAGCGGGGCACGCTCGGGTTCGGCCGCGGCCAGCGGCGCATTCAGGATCGTCTTGACGATGTCCGCGGTCAGCTTGCCGGAGACCTCGAGGCCCATCTTCTTTTCGAACGCCCGGATGGCGCCGGCGGTCTGCGGGCCATAATAGCCGTCCACCGTGCCGGTAAAGAGCTTCATGCTCTCGAGCTTGCGCTGCAGGGCAAAGACTTCCGAATTGCCGATCGGCTTGTCGCTGGCCGGCACGCTCGCGATGGTCTCGACCTTGGGCACGACGAGCTTGGCCGCGACGGCAGCCTTCTTCTCCGGCCGCGGCGCCGGCACCACCGGCGTCACGCTGGGGTCGACCGTGCCGTAATGCTCCGCCTCCTGGGTGAAGAGCGGGGAGGGGTGGCGCGTGTGCTGGAAGAACAGCGCATTGCTGGTCGCGGTGAGGCTCAGCGTCGCCATCGCCGCAATCGCCGTCGAGGCGAGCGGCGCGCGCATGTAGCGGGCAAAGCCCCAGGCCAAAGCCGTATGCAC
>DATCRS010000568.1:0-3081 GCA_036568845.1 Devosia sp.
CGAGGAAGGCACCGCCGGCATCGCGACAACCCAGAGGGCGGTCGCGTGACGCCGCAGGTCCACCGACTCCTCATGACCCTCGACGCAGTGGGTGGCGTGTGGCGCTATGCGATGGACCTCGCCGCCGGTTTGCGGCAGCGCGGCACCGAGATCGTCTTTGCCGGATTTGGTCCTCACCCCACCCCGGCCCAGCTCGCCGAGGCAAACGCGGTGGGTGAGTACGTCCATCTCGATGCTCCCCTGGATTGGACGGCGTCCGACGAAAGCGAGGTCGGTTCCGTTCCCTCGCTGATCGCCGATCTGGCCGGCCGCACCGGCGCCGATCTCATCCACCTCAATCTGCCCTCGCAAGCAGCAGGGCTAGAGGTCGACATCCCGGTCCTCGTAGTCTCCCACTCCTGCGTGGTCTCCTGGTTCCATGTCGTTCGCGGCTCGGCGGTTCCGCCAGGCTGGCAGTGGCAGCAGCACCTGAACCAGCGCGGGTTCGACTTGGCCGATATTGTCGTGGCGCCGAGCCGGAGCCACGCCGACCTGCTCGCAAAGTGCTATCGCGGCATCGAACAGGTCAGCGTCGTCCACAATTCCGTGCGCCCGATCGCGGGAAATGCCGTTCATATGCCGTTCATCATTGCGGCCGGTCGGTGGTGGGACGAGGGCAAGAACGCCAAGACCCTCGACGCCGCAGCCCGCGATTGCCGCTGGCCGGTTCACATGGCTGGAGCCAATCAGGCTCCCAACGGCCATCGCACCGAAGTGCAAAACGCCAATCTTCTCGGTGAGTTGGCAAGCCCGGAGCTTCGCCGCCTGATGGCCGAAGCCTCGATCTTCGTCTCCCCCTCGATCTATGAGCCCTTCGGCCTCGCCCCACTGGAAGCAGCCAGCGCCGGCCTCCCCCTGGTCCTCTCCGACATCCCCACCTACCGCGAGCTTTGGGATGGCGCCGCGCTGTTCGCGGAGCCAGAAAACCCACGTGAATTCAGCCACCTGCTCAACAGACTCGCCGACGACACAAGCCTTCGTGCCGAGCTCGGCCGACGCGCCATGGAGCGCGCCGCCGGCTTCACCGTCGACCGCCAGGTCAACGCAATGACGGCTGCCTACGCCAAGGCTCTGCAGCCACTAGCCCTCAGAGCCATCGCATGAAATTTGTCTTCTACACCCACTCGCTGGTCTCGGACTGGAACCACGGCAACGCGCACTTCCTGCGCGGCATCATGCGCGATCTCGTCCGGCGCGGCCATGACGCCGTTGCGCTCGAGCCATACGACAGCTGGAGCCGCCAGAACCTGCTTTCGGACCAGGGCCCTTATGCCATCCAGCGGTTCACGACCGACTTCCCCGATCTGCGCACACAACGGTATGGACCGGGCTTCGACCACGCCGCTGCAATCGATGACGCCGACGCCGTCATTGTTCACGAATGGACCTCTCCGGAGTTGATCGGCGAGCTTGGAAGGCTGCGCCGGCACGCAGACTTTACCCTGCTTTTCCATGACACCCACCATCGGGCCGTGTCCGCCACCGACGAGATCGCCGGTCTCGACCTTGCTGGCTACGACGGCATCCTGGCCTTCGGCGAAACCCTGAAGCAACGCTACGAACGCGCCGGCTGGGGCCGCTCCGCTTTCGTGTGGCACGAAGCCGCCGACGACACGCTGTTCCGCCCGATGCCGCATGTGGAGAAAGCCGGGGACCTCATCTGGGTCGGCAACTGGGGTGACGACGAACGCACAGCGGAGATCGACGAGTTCCTCATCGGGCCCGTCGAACAGCTTCAACTCGCTGCAACAATTCGCGGGGTTCGCTACCCTATCAGCGCCCTGGAACGGCTCGCCGCCGCGGGCATCTGCTACCGCGGCTGGATCGCCAATGCCGACGTTCCGCGCGCGTTCGCAGAGCATCGGGTCACGGTCCACATCCCTCGCCGACCCTATGTCCAGCATCTCCGCGGTATCCCGACGATCCGCGTCTTCGAGGCGCTGGCCTGTGGCATCCCGCTGATCTCAGCACCCTGGACGGATGCCGAGGGCCTGTTCCGTCCTGGCGAGGACTTCCTCTTTGCACAGAGCGGCGAGGAGATGACCGCGTGCCTGCGCGATGTCCTTCATGACAATGCCCTGGCGCAGAGTCTGTCCCGGTCGGGGCTGGAGACAATTGCGGCCCGGCACACCTGCCGCTACCGCGTGACGGAGCTGCTCGACATCTTGCGGCAAGTTGGAACGAGCCGCGTTCTCGACCAAAGCGCTTTGCAGGAGGCCGCCCAATGAGGATCGCGTTCTACGGCTCCAGCCTCCTCTCATCCTACTGGAACGGCGCGGCCACATACTACCGGGGCATCCTCAAGGCCATGAACAGCCGCGGCTATGACATCACCTTCTATGAGCCGGATGTGTACGACCGGCAGCAGCACCGAGACATCAATCCTCCGGAGTGGTGCCGCGTGGTGGTCTACAGCGGAACGGTTGAGGCCCTGCGCGAAGCCGCGGCTGATGCAGCGACCGCCGACATCGTTGTGAAGGCGAGTGGCGTCGGCTTCGAGGACGACCTGCTGCTGCAGGAGGTCCTGAGCCACGCCCGCCCCGACGCCATCAAGATCTTCTGGGACGTCGACGCACCGGCGACACTAGCGGAGCTTCGAGCCGCGCCGGACCACCCGCTGCGCCGATCGCTCGAAATGCTCGACATGGTGCTGACCTATGGCGGGGGCGAGCCGGTCGTCGCGGCGTATCGCGAACTCGGAGCGCCAAGCTGTGTGCCGATCTATAATGCCCTTGACCCCGAGACGCATCACCCGGTCGCGCCCGATCCGAAGTTCGCCTGCGATCTGGCGTTTCTCGGCAACCGGCTCCCCGACCGGGAGGCGCGGGTCGAAGAGTTCTTCCTCAGAGCCGCCGCAGAACTACCGGATCGGAGGTTCCTCCTCGGCGGTGCTGGATGGCACGATAAGCAGATGCCGCCCAACGTCCGGCACATCGGACATGTACCGACGGCCGACCACAACGCCTTCAACTGCACACCTCGAGCCGTCCTCAACATCTCGCGGGAGAGCATGGCGGATAACGGCTTCTCGCCGGCCACCCG
>DATCRS010000569.1:0-6237 GCA_036568845.1 Devosia sp.
GTCCCTGGGGTATCCCGTCATTGCTGCCCATCCGTATCGGAACACCCAACAATGGTGGCGCGGTGACGACCGCCGGCGGCATCACCTTCATTGCCGCGACGTCCGATAACAAGGTGCGGGCGATCGAGACGGCGACCGGCAAGGTGCTCTGGCAGGAGACCTGCCAGCTGGCGGCCAGGCCAACCCGATGACCTATGGGTTCGAAGGCCGACAGTTCTTCGTTCTCATGCCGGGTGGTCACCACTTCATGAAGACCGGCGTCAGCGACGAGGTCATCGCCTGGGCGCTGCCCGACGACAGTCTTCTTGCTAACAACGGCTAGATGCTAGCCACCGTCCTTTCGGCGGCTGGTCACCAGCCCCAGGCGGCGCGAGAGCGGCTGCAGCGTCAGCATCTGCACCGTCAGCGTGAAGATCACCACGCCATATGTCGCCGCAAGGATGGTCGCCCGCATGGAGGAGTCGGGAAGGCTCAGCGCCAGGGCCACCGAGATGCCGCCGCGCACCCCGGCCCAGGTAAGAAACGCGGCGTAGCGGGCCTCGAAGGCCGATCCGAGCGGCAGCACGACAGGCAACCACACGGCGGCCCCTCGCGCCACCAGCGCAATGGGTATTGCCACGAGCGCCGCGATCCAGTGCGCGGGTGACGGTTCGACGATCAGCACTTCGAGCCCGATGAGCAGGAACAGCACGGCGTTGAGCACCTCGTCGATGATCTTCCAGAGGGCCGATACGTAATGCTGCGTCCGGTCGCTCATTGCGTCCTTGTGAGCGCGGTGCCCGATCAGCAGACCAGCGGCCACGGTCGCCAGCGGTCCGCTGAAGCCCAGCCGGTCCGCCAGGGCATAGGTGCCGGTGACCAGGGCCAGGGTGATCATGACCTCAATGCCGAAATTGTCGATCGCCCGGGTCGCGCGGTAGGCGAGATAGCCGGTCGCCAAGCCCAGCAGCACACCGCCCCCCGCCTCACGCACCAGATCCCGGGCCGCACTGCCGAGGTTGAACGTCTCCGAGCCCGACGCCATCCCGAGGAGGAAGGTGAAGAGCACGATCCCGACGCCGTCGTTCGACAGCGACTCCGCCTTGGAGACGGTGCGCGCGCGTTCGTCGAGATCGACATCCTTGAGCGCGGCAAGCACCGCGATCGGATCGGTCGGGCTGATCAGCGCGCCGAAGACGAGCGCCCAGGGCAGGCTCATGGGGACCGCCATGGCGTTCATGATTGCGTAGAAGGCGAAGCCAATGATGAGCGTCGAGAGCACGGTGCCGGGCACCGCCAGGTAGAGCACCCGCCCGGCGTTGCGCCGGAAGGACGGCACGTCCGCATCGAGTGCTCCGGCAAACAGCAGGAACGCCAGGAAGCCTTCGAACACCAACCTTGAGAAGTCGAGGCGCAGCAGGCTTCGCACCGCCGCCTCGAACAGGACCTCGCCCGGAAAGATGGCCTCGAGAAACGCGAGGGCAGCCGACGAGAGCAGGCCGAACAGCACCAGTCCGACCGTCAGCGGCAAATGCAGGAAACGCTCATTGACCCAGCCGGCCAGCGAGGCGCCGACCAGGAGGAGCGCGGCAATGTCGAGCATCGAAAACAAGACGGTGCGGCTCCTAGCGAGAGGCGTAGTCGATCCAGGTCAGGGCGAACATGAACCCGACCCACACCATCACGACGAGGGCGGTGAGGCGGGCCACACCCTCGAGCGTCCGCATGTGCATGAAGATCAATGCGATGAGCCCCGCCTTGAGCGCGGCAACGCCCAGGTTGATGGCACTGTTCAGTGGCCCCAGGCTGAGAAAGGTCGAGCCGACCGTCAGGGCCAGCAGCACCAGCAGGGCAAGATAGGTGAGTGCCGCGGTCCGGAAGGTCATGGTCATCGCACCAGGTAGAGGATGGGAAACAGCACGACCCAGATCACGTCGATGAAGTGCCAGTAGAGCGCGGCGAGCCGCAGCACGTTCGCGGGCCGCCTGAGCTTCGACCAGACGGCGGCGAGGCTGAGCATGAGCACCATGCCCGTCAGCAGATGCAGCGCATGCGTGCCGGTGAGGGCGAGGTAGACCGAGAAGAACCGCTCCGTTGCCTGCGGCTGATCGCCGGGCGGGGCGAAGGCAAGGTCGAACACCGGCAGCAGGTGCCGGCTGGCTTCGTCTAGATATTCGTACGCTTTGATGCCGAGGAAGCACGCCCCCAATGCGGCGGTGACCACCAGCGCGACCCGTGCCGGGCGTGATCGTCCGGCCTCACCCCAGCTCGTTGCGAGGGCGGCCACGAAGCTGCTGCTGAGCAGCACCGCGGTGTTCGTCGTTCCGAGGAGCAGCGACAGTTCGCGCGACCCGGCGACGAAGGCGCTGCCGTTCTGCAGGCGGTCGATGAAATAGACCAGCAGCAGCGCGCCGAAGAGGAGCCCCTCGGAGGCCAGAAAGACGAAGACGCCGAGCTCACTGGTCGCCCGGCCAGTCGCCTCCGGCTCTGCCGATGCCACGTCCCCAGTCACGGCTCGACGCCTTCCACCCGGCTTGGCGCCGGCAGCGGATAATCGTAGGGCGGACCGGTGACCTCGGGCCGTTGTTCGAAGTTGTGCTGCGGTGGTGGCGAGCTCGTTTTCCATTCGAGCCCGGTGGCGTGCCACGGATCGGCCGGTGCACGCCGCCCGTAGAACAGTGACCAGGTGAGATAGCCGAGCGGCATCAGATAGCCCAGGGCCAGCACCACCGCCCCTGCCGAGGAGAGAAGGTGCCATGGACCGAATTCGTCGGGATAGGCATGGTAGCGGCGCGGCATGCCCAGAAAGCCGAGCACATATTGCGGGAAGAAGGTGAGGTTGAATCCGATGAAGGCGGTGACCGCGGCGACGCGTCCCCACATCTCGGGATACATCCGGCCGGTCATCTTGGGCCACCAGAAGTGCATGCCCGCCATGAAGGCCATCACCATGCCGCCGACCATGATGTAGTGGAAATGCGCGACGACGAAATAGGTGTCGGTGAGATGCACGTCCACCGCGAGCTGCCCGAGGAACAGGCCCGCCAGGCCGCCGAACGTGAACAAGGCCAGGAAGAACAGCGCATAGAGCATCGGCGCGTCGAACGCGACCGAGCCCTTCCTCAGGGTGAAGGTCCAGTTGAACACTTTGATCGCCGAGGGGACCGCGATCATGAAGGTGAGAAACGAGAAGACGATGCCTGCAAAAGCCGACTGGCCCGAGACGAACATGTGGTGACCCCAGACGAGGAAGCCGAGCACGCCGATGGCGATCGTCGCATAGGCCACGAAGCGGTAGCCGAACAGCGGACGCCGCGCGAAACAGGGGATGATCTCCGAAACCACCCCCATGCCCGGCAGGATCATGATGTAGACCGCCGGGTGCGAGTAGAACCAGAAGAGATGCTGGAAGAGCAGCGGATCGCCACCCTTGTCCGGATCGAAGAGCCCGATGCCGAATACCCGGTCAAGGATGATGGTGAGGAGCGTTGCCGCCAGCACGGGGGTGGCCAGCACCATGACGAGGCTGGTCGTGTAGATGGTCCACACAAAGATCGGCAGACGGAACCAGGTCTGTCCAGGCGCGCGCATCCTGTGCGTGGTGACGATGAAGTTGATGCCGGTCATGATCGTCGAAAAGCCGACGATGAAGACGCCGACCGCGGCGGCCGCCACATGCGAGTTGGAGTAGAGCGACGAGAACGGCGTGTAGAACGTCCAGCCCGTGTCCACGCCGCCTGCCACGACCGCATAGAGCGTGAAGAGGCTGCCGGAGATGAAGACATACCAGCTGGCAAGGTTGAGGCGCGGAAAGGCGAGATCCTTGGCCCCCAGCATCAGCGGCAGCAGGAAGTTCCCTAGCGTCGCCGGGATCGAGGGAATGAGGAAGAACCACACCATGACGATGCCGTGCATGGTGAAGAGCCGGTTGTAGATATCGTCGCTGACGAGATCACCGGCGGGCGTCGCGAGCTCGAGCCGGATGAGCGTCGCCGCCGCGCCCCCGAGGAGGAAAAATGCCGTGAGGGAAACCAGATAGAGCCAGGCGATCCGCTTGTGATCGGTCGAGAGCAACCACGCCTTTATCCCCATTCCTTGGGCAAAGTAGCCCGGTGGCTCGGAAGCGATGACGCTCATGGGGAGTGCTCCGTGGCGAGGGATTTCACGTAGGTTACAAGCTTCATGAGCTCGTCCTCGGAGACGAGATCGGCAAAGCTCGGCATCACCGGCTCGTAGCCGGCGGCCACATCCCGCTCCGGTTGGAGAATGGAGTCGCGGATGTACTGCTGGTCGGCGATCCTCACGGTGCCATCCTGGAGCGCCACCGGATGCCCGTAGACATTGTGCAGGTCAGGCGCACGGATGGCGCTGTTGGGGCCGTGACAGCCCGAGCATCCGAGGGACCGGAACAGCGCCTCGCCTTCTTCGGCGATTGACTGCGTTGCCGGTCCCGCGGCGAGCCAGGCCGCGAAGTCCTCGGGCTCCATGACGATGATCCGGCCGCGCATTCGCGAATGCTGCGTGCCGCAATATTCGGCGCAGAAGAGATCGTAGGTCCCGGTGCGGCTTGCCTCGAACCAGATCTGCGTCGTGTGTCCCGGGACCGCATCCTGCTTCACCCGGAAGGCGGGCACATAAAACGAGTGGATCACATCCTCGGCGGCGAGCCGGACCACCACGGGCCTATCCTTGGGCACGTGCAGCTCGTTGATCTCACGCCGGCCGTTGTCATGCTGAAAGCGCCACATCCACTGCTTGCCGAAACCGGCAACGACGATCGATCCTTCGGGCGGATGGTCGCGCTCGATATAGCCATTGGCGCCCCAGACGAAGAGACCGAGCGCCACCACCGCCGCCCCGATCGTCCATCCCATTTCCAGCAGCGGGTCACGCTTGTGCGGATCGGACCGGTCGGCCCTTGAGCCGCGGCGATAGACGATGGCGAAACGGAGCACGAGAATGGTGAGAACCAGTCCCAGCCCCAGCGAGAATGCCAGCAGTGAATAGAACATCAGGTCGACCTCGGGGGCGACCGTGGAGGCTTCGATCGGGTGGAGGGCAATGCCGTTCACTGTCGCCGCTCCCTGAGCCTGAGCCAGCCGATTGCCAGCAGCGTGACGATGAGTGTCGCGATAGCTGCCGTCCGCAGCGCACTGAGGACGAAGGGCGTATGTTGGCCCTTGGTCGGATCGAAGCCGGCGCAAAAGAGGATGATCCGGTCGAACAGCGTACCGATGCGCCCGGCCGACGCATCGACGATCGCGAGCCGCAGGTCGCCGGCACCGATCTCCAGCCCCGGCAGGACATGCGAGATGTGCGCGCTGGGAGTAAGGGTGAAGAGGGCAACCGGGTGCACATACTGGCGGATGCGTTCGCGCTCGATCGCCCCGAGCCCGAAACTTTCCGCGAGCGGCACCACATCGGTCCCGGAGAGGAATCGCCAGGGTGCCGCGGTGGCATCGCCGACCGCCTCGGCCAGCCGCACCTTTGCCGCCGCCGCGTCAGTCGGTCCCTCCACGGGCGCAAGCGAGATGAAGAGCGTCTGATGGGATGCCGGTGCGAGGCCGGTGGCGCCGAGCGCCCGCGCCACCGTCTGCTGCACGACACCGCAAAGATTGGGGCAGTTGTGGTACCCGAAGATCACTACGGCGGGCTTCCCCTCGAGCCACTGGCCCAGGGTTCGGCTCTGCCCGGCGTCATCTGTCAGCTCGGTGGCGGCGGCCACCGAGGCGCCAATGGTGGGGGCAAACTCCGGCCGTTCGACTGCCGCCGATGCCGGCAAGGACAGAAGCGCCACCGACACGGCCGTCATCCAGGCTCTCATTGTCCGCCCCCGCAATTGGTCGCCGCTGCGGTGCGTGGGCTCGCGGTGGAAACCGGCGGACAGTCGTGTGCCTCCGCAGGGTTATCGCCAAGCCGCAGGCCCTTGGCCGCGAGCAGCGCCATGGCGTCCTCGATGGGGACCTTCGCCTTTGTGTGCGCCGCGTCGACCCAGCGGAGGGCGGCGAGCTCTGCCTGCTGATCGGCGAGGTACGACTGGAGCTGGCTCCGCTGCGCGAGCTCGTGCGGCTCGGGCTGCGGGTAGGGATAGCCGGGCTGTGCCGCGTTGAATTTCCCCGCCGGCGTCCCGAACACAAACCACAACACCCCGATCGCCAGCGCCAGGACACAGACAAAGATGACGATCGATACGGCCAGCCGCGACACGCTGACATCGCGAGCTTCGTGCTGTGCTGGCGGGGGCAGGGTGGCCTCAGG
>DATCRS010000570.1:0-4841 GCA_036568845.1 Devosia sp.
GGCCTGTTCCCCGCCGAGGCTCGCGAGCGGGCCGAGATGTGGCGCCTGCTCGAATGGGTGCTGATCAAGTTCAACGACGAGGTGACGCGCTACATCATCGAGGAAAAGATCGTGAAGCGCGACAAGCGCGGCACGCCCGAGCCCGGCGTCCTGCGTGTCGCCAAGGCCAATCTCGTCGAGCACATGCTCTACTTCAACTGGCTCTTCGCCACCCGCCACTGGATCGCCGGCGACAGCATGACGCTCGCCGATTTCGCGCTGGGCGCCCACCTCTCTGCGCTCGATTATATGGGCGACGTGCTGTGGGATACCTCGGCGGAGACCCGTCAGTGGTACGCCCGCATCAAATCCCGCCCCGCCTTCCGCACCCTCCTCAACGACCGCATCGCCGGCATGCCCGCCGCCGCCGGTTATGCGGACTTGGATTTCTGATACACTCGGCCGGGTGAAACCAGAGACCCTCATCGCCGAACTGCGTGCCCGCGCCAAAGCCCTGGGCTTCGATGCGTTTGGCATCGCGCGCGCCGATGCGCGGCCGGACCTGCCGCAAAAGCTGGCGGCGGCGCTCGAGCGCGGCTGGCATGGCGACATGGCGTGGATGGCCGAGACCGCCGGTCGCCGCGGCGCCCCGGAAGCCCTGTGGGATCGGGCAAAATCGGTCGTAGTGCTCGGCATCAACTATGGCCCCGATATCGATCCTCTGGCGCTGCTCGGGCAAAGGACTGTCGGCAACATCTCGGTCTATGCCCGCAACCGCGACTACCACGAGATCATCAAGGGCCGGCTGAAAGAGCTGGCCGGCCTCCTCTCCCGCCGCGCCAATGCCGAGGTGAAGGTCTTCGTCGATACGGCCCCGCTGATGGAGAAGCCGCTGGCGGAAGCCGCGGGCCTCGGCTGGCAGGGCAAGCACACGGTGCTTGTCTCGCGGGAGTTCGGTTCTTGGCTCTTCCTCGGCGCCATCCTCACCGATGCCGAGCTGCCTGCCGACGCGCCGCATGAGGAAAGCTGCGGCTCCTGCACCCGCTGCCTCGATATCTGCCCCACCAACGCCTTCCCGGCACCGTTCCAGCTCGATGCGCGAAAGTGCCTCGCCTATCTCAACAACGAGCACAAGGGGCAGATCCCGCTCGAATACCGCGTCGCCATGGGTAACCGCATCTATGGCTGCGACGATTGCCTGGCCGTCTGCCCATGGAACAAGTTCGCCAGCGCCACCCGCGAAATGAAGCTCCAGGCCCGCGACGACCTCAAGGCCCCGGCCCTCGCCGACCTCGCCATGCTCGACGACGCCGGCTTCCGCGCCTTGTTCCCCGGCTCGCCGGTGAAGCGCCTCGGCTATGCGCGCTTCCTCCGCAATGTCATGATCGCGCTGGGCAATTCCGGTGCGCCGGAGCTCGCGCCCCTAGCCGAACGCCGCCTCGCCGATCCCGAGCCGCTGATCCGCGGCGCGGCCATCTGGGCCACGCGGCGGCTTGTCGCGCCCGAGCGCGCCGCGGCTTTGGCGCTTGCCTTTTCGCCGCTGGAAGCGGACATGGAAGTCCGCGCGGAGTGGGCAGCCGAAGTGCTGCCGGCAGCAGCTTAAGGGTTTCCATGGGCGTCTTTTTCTTCGGCATGGGCTATTCGTCGCTGGCGAGCGCCCGCGCCATCCACCAGACCATCGACAGCGACATCCCCATCGCCGGCACCACCCGTACCGAAGAACGGGCCGAGGACCTCGCCGACACCGCCTACCGCATCCACGTCTTCGATGGCGAAAGCCAAGGCACCACGCTGGACGAAGATCTGAGCCGCGCCACCCACGTCATTCTCTCGATCCCGCCCGACGAGCATGGCGACCCGGTGCTCAGCCACCATCGCGCCTCGCTCGATGCCGCCCGCGACCTGCAGTGGATCGGCTATTATTCCACCGTCGGCGTCTACGGCAACTTCGATGGTGCCTGGATCGACGAAAGCGCCGACACCAACCCCATCAACCTGCGTTCGCGCCACCGCGTCGAGGTCGAACAGCACTGGCGCGACTACGCCGCCGGCCGCGGTGTGCCGCTGCTCATCCTGCGCCTTGCCGGCATCTACGGACCCGGCCGTTCGGCTTTCGACAAGCTGCGCGACGGCACGGCGCGGCGCATCGTCAAGCCCGGCCAGGTGTTCAACCGCATCCATGTCGAGGACATCGGCCGGGTGACGGCTTTGGCGGCACGCCGCAAGCTCGCCGGCACCTTCAATCTGGCCGACGACGAACCGGCCCCACCGCAGGACCTGGTGACCTACGCGGCCCAGCGTCTCGGCGTGCCGCCACCGCCTGAAATTCCGTTCGAAACCGCGCAGATGACCGAGATGGCGCGCAGTTTCTACTCGGACAACAAGCGCGTCTCCAACAAGGCCATCAAGGAGGCGCTCGGCATCGAACTCCTCTACCCGAGCTATCGGCACGGTCTCGACGCCATCGCCAGGCAGCCCGCATGAGTCCACAGCCCGCCAAGCCCCCGAGTCGCGTCGTCCTCGACGGCCGCTACGCACGGCTCGAGCCGATCGCCGCCGCGCATGAAGCCGATCTCTTTGCGGCTGCGACGGTCCCCGACGCTGATCAGCGCTTCGCCTATTTCCCCACCTATCCGCCGGAATCCATTGACGTGACCCGCGCGTGGATCGCCGGGCAACAGCAGGCCAGGGACCCCATCGTTTTCGCGGTGATTGAAAAGGCGACCGGACGCGCCGGCGGCTGGCAGCAGATGATGCGGATCGATGCCCCCAACGGCGTTATTGAGATCGGCTATGTCTATTGGGGGCCGGGCATCTCGCGAACCCGCATCGCCACCGAGTCGCTCTATCTCTTTGCTCGCCACATTTTCGAAGACCTCGGCTACCGGCGGTTCGAGTGGAAGTGCAACAACCGCAACGAACCGTCCAAGCGCGCTGCGCAGCGCTTCGGCTTCACCTTCGAGGGCATCTTCCGCCAGCACATGATCGTCAAAGGCGAGAACCGCGACACCGCGTGGTTCTCCATGCTGGACAGCGAATGGCCCAGTCGGAAGACCGGTTTCGAGCGCTGGCTCGATCCCTCGAACTTCGATGCCGACGGTCAGCAGAAAACCCGGCTCAGCTTTTCGTAGAGAGAGCCCTTGACTCATTCATAGCCGAATAGCTATACGTCAATCCATAACCAGATGGATATGGATTGCCATGGCACCGGACACGCCGGACACTCTCTTCAAGTCTCTCGCCGATCCCACGCGTCGGGCCATTTTCGAGCGCCTCTGCCGCGAGGGCGAGAAGACCGTCGGTGCACTGACGGCGGGTGCGGGTGTCTCACAGCCAGTGGTGTCCAAGCACCTGGGCCTGCTCAAACAGGCTGGTCTGGTGCAGGACCGGCACCAGGGGCGGCAGACGCACTACAGCGCCCTGCCTGGGGCGCTGGCGCCGCTGGTCGACTGGACTCGCGAAATGTCGGCCTTTTGGGAAGGCCGCTTCGACGACCTCGAAAACTTGCTGAAGCGGATGGACCAATGAGCGAGACCCGCACCGTCATCGTCGAGCGCGAGATCGGGCAGCCGGCCGAAAAGATCTGGCGCGCGCTCACCCAACCGCATCTCATCGAGGAGTGGCTGATGAAGAGCGACTTCAAGCCGGTCGTGGGCCAGAGGTTCACCCTCAGCAAGCAGCCCAAGCCCGACATCAATGTGGTCATCGACTGCAAGGTGCTCGAGGTCGAGCCGGAACGGACGCTGAGCTACACCTGGGCCGCCTATGGCACCGAGACGGTGGTGACCTTCACCCTGACGCCGACCCCCACCGGCACGGTGGTGCGCGTCGAGCAAGCCGGCTTCCCCGCCGAAAACAAGGCCGCCTGGAAGGGCGCCAACGCCTCCTGGCCGCACTTCCTCGCCGCCCTCGACGAACTCCTCAAACGCACCCACTGAGAAAGGAAGCCATCATGGCCACCACCAAAGCCGCCAAGGCGCCGGCAAAGAAGAAAACGACCAAGGTGTTCTCCGACGCCGAGATGGAGGCGATGCAGGACGCCAAGAAGGAGCGCAAGAAGGGCAAGAAGGAGGACGGCCTTGACGACCTCAAGGCGGCCCTCGCCAAGCTCAACGCCGCCGAAAGGGCAATGGGCGAGAAGCTGCACGAGATCGTCACGGCAAATGCCCCGGGGCTCGCTCCGCGGACCTGGTACGGCATGCCGGCCTGGGCCGACGATACCGGTAAGGCGGTGATCTTCTTCACCCCTGCCAGCAAGTTCAAGGAGCGCTACTCGACCTTGGGCTTCAACACTGGCGCCAAGCTGGACGACGGCAACTTCTGGCCCACCTCCTGGGCCCTCACCACGCTTGGTTCGGCCGAGGAAAAGGCGATCGTGGCGCTGGTGAAGAAGGCAGTGGGGTGAGGGACGTCCATCCATCCTCGCCTGTCCGACCCACCGGCTGTCATCCCTGCGCAAGCAGGGACCCATGGTCCCGCGGACTCGAACCCCTCAGTCGTCATCCTCGGGCGCCGACCCGAGGACCCATCTCACCGCCAGGCGCGGGCTGATGAATGGGTCCCTGCTTTCGCAGGGATGACATCGAGCGAGTGGAAAGTGCGGTTTCAAACAAGGCCCGATAGCTTTGCTAGCTCAATGCCTTGCGCGAAAATTTGGCCCACTTATCCCCGCCCTCTCAAGCTATCGTAGATTCACTCCGTCAACTCCGCGGTGGACGGGAAGCGCGACGAACGCTGGCGGAGAGATTGCCGGGAGGGGGAAGGGAGTCGTCCCAAGCCCCTGGGCCAAGCGCACGGAGTAGGGAAGGCCAACCGACTCACTCCCGACGCGCGGGACAATGCCAGAAACCCCGGTCCCCGGA
>DATCRS010000571.1:0-6585 GCA_036568845.1 Devosia sp.
GCAGAGAACATAGCCCGCCACCGCCCATCCACAATAGCTGATGTCCGCCACCCCGTTCCCTTTCCGTTCGTGCCATGTTAAGAGTCGAACCGGTTCCCGCTACTGACAGTTTTTGACAGAGCACCTATCTATGGTGCCCGCTGCCGACGACCCATTTTCCTGAGGACGACCATGGCTCCGAGCAAGTCCACACGCCCTGGCAAATCCGAATTCTCCATCGACGACTTCATCGGTGAGATCGAGAAGGCCGAGGAGCAGCGCATCAGCAAGCCGCTGCCGCAGGAGCGCCTGCGCAACAAGCGCGCGCTCGACCGCGCCGACCGCAAGGCGGCCGAGGAAGCGAGCCTCGTCAGCAAGGCCGAAGGCCCGCTGCCGCAGGAGAAGCCCAAGAAATCGAAGAAGTCCGCCGTCACCGGCATGACGCTCGCTTCCCCCAAGTCGAAGGCCAACTCGGTCGACCGTCCCGACTTCGGCGGTTTTGGTGAGCCGCAGCAAGCCGGCTTCGGCCACGTCCCCTCCGGGCGCGTGACGGCCCGCGACATCTCCCGCGCCGCCGCCAAGGACCCGGCGACGATGGAGCAGATGCGCGGTGCGCTCAGCACCGCCCGCTCGAACGTCGGCGGCACCGTCGTGCCGCAGGGCACCCAGCAGGTGGCGCAGATCGGCACTGAGGTCGGCAATGTCGGCATCTCGGCCACCGTGAAGGCGCTCGAGCAGATCATCCTCCACGGCCGCAAGGAAGTGGAGGGCAACGAGGCCTGGAAGCCGCACCGCCCCGTGCGCCCCCCGAAATCGGAAGGCGGCATCCCGTTCAAGCTCGTCACCGACTACGAGCCGCGCGGCGACCAGCCCACCGCCATCGGCGAGCTCGTCGAGGGCATCGAGAACGGCGAGACAGACCAGGTGCTGCTCGGCGTCACCGGCTCGGGCAAGACTTTTACCGCCGCGCAGGTGATCGCCCGCACCCAGCGGCCGGCGCTGATCCTCGCGCCGAACAAGACCCTCGCGGCCCAGCTCTACGGCGAGTTCAAGTCCTTCTTCCCCGAGAACGCGGTCGAGTACTTCGTCTCCTACTACGACTACTACCAGCCCGAGGCCTATGTGCCGCGGACCGACACCTATATCGAGAAGGAATCGACCATCAACGAGCAGATCGACCGCATGCGCCACGCCGCGACGCGCGCTCTGCTCGAACGCGACGACGTCATCATCGTCGCCTCCGTCAGCTGCATCTACGGCATCGGCTCGGTCGAAGACTACACCGCCATGACCATCGACCTGCGCAAGGGCCAGAAGATCGACCAGCGCGAGCTGCTCCGCTCGCTCGCCCAGCTGCAATACAAGCGCGGCGACGCCGGTTTTACCCGCGGCACCTTCCGGGTTCGCGGCGACACCATCGAGCTCTTCCCCGCCCACTACGAGGACGCCGCCTGGCGCATCACCCTCTTCGGCAACGAGATCGAAGGCATCGCCGAGTTCGATCCGCTGACCGGCAAGAAATCGTCGGACCTCCTCTCCATCCGCATCTTCGCCAACAGCCACCACGTCACCCCGCGTGCCACCCTCACCGGCGCCATCCGCGAGATCCGCAAGGAGCTCGCGGCGCGCCTGCAGGAGCTCAACGGCGCCGGCCGCTTCCTCGAGGCGCAGCGCCTCGAGCAGCGGACCCTCTTCGACCTCGAGATGATGGAAGCCACCGGCTCCTGCGCCGGCATCGAGAACTATTCGCGCTACTTCTCCGGCCGCAAGCCGGGCGAGCCGCCGCCGACGCTGTTCGAATACCTGCCCGACAACGCCCTGGTCTTCGTCGACGAGAGCCACGTCACCGTCGGCCAACTCGGCGCCATGTATCGCGGCGACCTCCGCCGCAAGGCGACCCTGGCCGAATACGGCTTCCGCCTGCCCTCCTGCATGGACAACCGCCCGCTCCGCTTCGAGGAGTGGAACGCCATGCGCCCGCAGACGGTCTACGTCTCCGCCACCCCCGGCTCATGGGAGATGGAGCAGGCCGGCGGCGTCTTCGCCGAGCAGGTCATCCGCCCCACCGGCTTGACCGATCCGCCGGTCGAGATCCGGCCGGCCAAGACCCAGGTCGACGACGTCGTCGACGAGATCCACCGTACCACCCGCGACGGCTACCGCACCTTGGTCACCGTGCTCACCAAGCGCATGGCCGAGGATCTCACCGAATACATGCACGAGCAGGGCATAAAAGTCCGCTACATGCACTCCGACATCGACACCATCGAGCGCATCGAGATCATCCGCGATCTCCGCCTCGGCGTGTTCGATGTGCTGGTCGGCATCAACCTCCTGCGCGAAGGCCTCGACATCCCCGAATGCGCGCTCGTCGCCATCCTCGATGCCGACAAGGAGGGTTTCCTGCGCTCCGAGACATCTCTCATCCAGACCATCGGCCGCGCCGCTCGCAACGTCGACGGCAAGGTCATCCTCTATGCCGACAACGTCACCGGCTCGATGGACCGTGCGCTGGCCGAGACCAACCGCCGCCGCGAAAAGCAGATCGCCTACAACGAGGCCAATGGCATCACCCCGCAGTCGGTGAAGTCGCACATCAAGGAGATCGTGGATTCCGTCTACGAGAAGGATCACGTCACCGTTTCCATCGGCAAGGGCAAGGACGGCAAGGAGCAGGTCGCCGTCGGCGCCAACCTCGCCGCCGTCATCAAGGACATGGAAACCCAGATGCGCGAGGCGGCCACCAACCTCGAGTTCGAAAAGGCCGCCCGCCTCCGCGACGAGATCAAGCGCCTCCGCGAGATGGAGCTGGACGTGCTGGAGGGGAGCCTGGACTGACCCGCGTGCGAGCCCCCTACTGCGGGGGAGTGGAAAATGTCTCCAGGTAGGCGATGACGGCAGCCACGTCGACCGGGTCGCGATAGCCGGTGAAGGCCATGTTCGAGCCGTTCACCACGCTGCGCGGCTTGGCGATGAACTTGGTGAGCGTCTCGACGTCCCAGACCACGCCGGCCTGCCCCGCCTCCAGCATGGCCGGCGAATACTTGAAACCCTCCAGCGACGCCGCCGGCCGGCCGATCACGTTGGTCAGGTCCGGGCCGTTCTTGGCCGGCTCTCCGCCGATCGAGTGGCACATGGCGCAGCGGTCGGCAAACTTCTGCTGTCCCAGCGCCACGTCATCCTGGGCCGGCGTAGCTCCGGCGCTCGCCACAAGGGCAGCAACTGCAATCGCAAGCCGACGCATCTGATGAGTTCCCCGCCTGGCCGCGGGCCGGAACCAGCTCCCGGATCGTCGGTCGGCAGCCCAGCATAATGCGGCCCGCCGGCGCCCGAAACGGGGCCTTTCGCCCCCAGTCCCGGCGGAGCCCCGCCCCGCTCCCTCAGGAGCCTCATACCCATCAGTAGCCTCATCCTGAGCCTGTCGAAGGACGAGGCGTGCCGCCGTCCACCCCCACCCCCATCACGCCCGCATAACGCCCCCGCTTGCCCGGTCTCCACCGCTCCGGCACTCTCGCGCACGATCCCGCCCGGAGACCCGCATGCGCCCACCCGTCCTCGCCTTTTGCCTCGCCCTTCTCGCCGCCCCTGCTTTCGCCGCGCCGCAGTTGGGGGGCTACACCAATATGAGCCACGATCCCGGCCACGGCACCCAGGTCGAATATCTCTCGCCCGGCGGCGGCGCCTGGCTCTGGTATCCGGGCAATGCGGTGATCGTGCCGGGCAAGTGGAAGCGCGCCGGCAAGGAGATGTGCTTTGCCTACACGGCCAACAGCTACAACCCGGTCACCGGGCACAAGGGCGGCGGCTGGGAGTGCATGCCCTACAAGCACTGGTGGGGCAGCATCGCCGAACGCGTCGAGGGCGATCCGCTCGGCCTAGAAGGCCGCAGGAAAGTGCCGTTCAAGCTCGGCAAGGAGCGCGTCCGCTTCGACAAGCTCGTCGCCCGCGTCACCGGCACCAAGCCGCCGGTCGAGGTCACCGTCAACACCGCCAAGGGCCAGGAGGCGCTGAGCTGCAAGTCGATCCTCGCCAATGCCGAGCGCAGCAAGGCCGACATGGCCATGGCCGCCGGCACCTATTTCCACGGCATCTTCATGGGCGCGCCCTGCGTGAAGGTGGATTACGACCGCGCCTTCGACCTCCTGCGCCGCTCCGGCACCGACCCAAAACCCTTCCTCCGCATCCTCCAGCAACGCGCCGCCACGGGCAACCCGAGCGCCGTGGCAGCGCTGGAGCGTTATGGGAATTGAGGGGGTGGGGCCAACCGGCCCTCACCTGCAGGATGTTACGCGTTCCGAACTCGGTCACCAAGACGCCCACCCCCCTTGAGGGCTCTCAGTTGGGCCTCCTCTCCCGCCCGCGGGAGAGGACACCGGCAAAGCCGGAGGAGAGGGGTGCCACTTGCAGTGGCCTCGCTTTCCTTTTCTCCACTCGTTGGGCAAGTGCCTGCCCGATCCTCGCTTCCCTCCTGCTGGCGAGCGGCGACCTCAAGCAATGCGATTGCATGGTATAAAGCCCTTATCCGCGATTGTTGACGCTGGAGTATGATGAAGTCATCGATTCGAATTGAAGTACTGTCTGGGCGCCGAAGTTTCACTGGCAACGATTTGGATGGGTCGCGCGACCGCGATGAAGAACGTATTCTCTCAGGCTGCAGGGGCCTTCTTGGGCACCGTCGCCTTTTGGTTTGCCGTAGTCACGATAGTCCCGCATCTCCCTGCGTCGGTCCTAAGAGGGGCGGGCGCCGTGGTTATCGCCGACAGCACTCAGCTTGAGAAATCCACGGGACGAATCGCTATCGATATTCTGCAGGGCCAGGGCCTGGCGATCTCCGCCGATAGCTATCTAGGAAGGCTGACGGACTTCTACTCCACCGTCCTACAGGTATCGCTTGCGGCATTTGTCCTATTCGGATTCGTTTCCTATTTAGCGATTAGGTGGCAGTCCGTTAGGGCCGCTCAGGACATGATCCATGAAGAAATGGATTCTGCGACCTTCCGACAGTCGTTAAAGGATCACGCTCAAGACGCGTTCGACCTAAATGCTGAACCCTTGGAGCGACAAATTCAACAGTTAGGCGACCTCACATCGAGGCTCGAAGTCGTTGAAGCGCGGATGGCCGAGTTATCCAGTGCTGAGGAGCCGGCGGAACTAACCCCAGCTGCAAACAATGCCCGTTCTGCCACAGCACGTACGGCACGAACGAGCACAAAGGGATCCGGGAATGGCGGTACTACGAAAAAAGATTAAGGGACCACGCCCCCCTGCGGAGTACGACCCCAATCGCGCAGCCGCCGATGCCCTTGCTCTTGCGCAATCGTACACTGTGGTTCAAGAGCCCCTCGCAGTATTTGAACTGGCGGCAGCGCTTGGCATAACGGTAAATAAGCGTCCGCTTCCCGAGGGCACGTCTGGTTACTTTAGGAAGACTGAGCGTGGCTGGGAGATTGGTGTGAACTCGCTTCACCATCCTCACCGCCAGCGGTTCACCGTTGCACATGAATTGGGGCACTATTTTCTTCATCGGGACAGCGAGCCATTTGAAGACGGTCTGCTATTTCGGCGAGAGAACCAGATTAATAGAAAAGAGCGCGAGGCGAACGAATTTGCCGCACTCTTGTTGATGCCGGCGATCGAGTTTCGGCAGGCCATAGGAGACGGTGATATTGAAAATGTTGCGGCCAGGTTTGGCGTTTCAAGGCAGGCAGCTGAATTCCGTCGCAACGCTGTCCTCGATCAGTTACCAATCGACTGATGTATTATCCGAATCTGAAAACATCTGATTCCGAGCTGCGCGCGATCAAACACTTGGCCAAAGATGCCAAGCGCGGCACAATCCCGGTGTTCGAGCTTACCAGATCCAGACGCACCAAAGCGCTACCAATGGGGTCGCTAAAGAAGCGACTACAACAGCTTTTGGAAAACTACGGCGGCAGCCCTTACATCCTCGACCTATGTACGCAAGATGAGTTGATGAATAGTGAGACGATAGCGTTGTTTTCAGAACAGGATGGCTATGAGAATTGGCGCGCCTTCCTTAAGGAGAGCGCAGGCGAGAACGTCATTCCATGTGTTCTATACGAGGAAGATGGTAGCAAAGAGAATTTTCAGAAGCAAGCTATCTACCTTAGGGATGAATACGGAAAGGTATGCCTTAGAACATCCGCGACAGATGATCTGGCGCAGCGCCTAATGATTTGGCTGTCGGAGGTAATTTCTCAAGACCAAATAGTTGTTTGCGCGTTGCTGTATTATATTGAGCCGGGCAGGCTTGATTATTACAAGGAATTGTGCCGAAATTATATGAGAGATGTGGTGGGAAACCGTAATCCGTCTGCGATAATGTTCCCCTCTTCCTCGTTCCCGCGTGTGGTTACTGACCTACCGGGGTGTGAGGACGATACCGGAACTTTCTCGTCCCACGAACTCGCATTGGACGATTGGCTGCAAGAGCAGTTTCCCAATCGCCACGTTCAGGACTCGGATTTTGCTGCCGTCCATCCGATTAGGTATCCGGCTTCGGGGGGGAACTGGATACCACGGATCGATATCTTTACTGGCAGCGGGTTCCGCTACATGCGTGTTAGGCGCAACAACGGCGGATAT